>CAZAQZ010000006.1:0-21998 GCA_964487175.1 uncultured Verrucomicrobiota bacterium
CGAACCAATGGTCCTACTTCGCCCTGGTGGTCTCACCCACCAACGCCACGCTCTACGTCGGCACCAATGTCGTCCTGAATTCGTTCACCGACTCCGTCACTGAGACCAATCAGGCATTCGATGCGCCCCTTCTGATCGGTTCCGATGCGGGCGCGACCAACCGCCAATTCATCGGCAGCGTCGCCGACATTGCCTTGTACAAGGGCTCGTTGACGAGTTCGCAAATCCAGATCCAATACAACACCGCCGCCGGTTGCATCGGCACGACTGCCATTACCAGCTCGCCGGCGAATCAAACTGTGGCGGCCGGCTCCAACGCGACGTTCACCGTGCAGGCCACCGGCGCGCCACCGCTACTCTACCAATGGCAGAGCAGCGTCAATAGCGGGAGCACCTGGAGTTCCCTCTCCGGCGCCACGAACGCCAGCTACACGACCTCCGCCCTGGCCGCCAACAACAGCGGTACGCAGTTCCGCGCGATTGTCAGCGGGACATGCGGTTCGCCAGTGATTTCTTCCGTAGCCACGGTAACCGTCAGCACGGCGTCGATTGCCAGCGTCGGGTATGCGCAAAGCGTGGTCGACGACGAACCGTTTGCCTACTGGCGGTTGAACGAGACCAATGGCGCGACCGTGGCCTACGATTTTTATGGTGTCTACAACGGGACCATCGGCGCGGCTGTCACGGCCGGCATCCCCGGACCGCAGGGCCCCGCGTTGCAAGGATTCGAAACCACCAACACCGCGATGCAACTCAGTGGCGGGGCGGGATCTGTCTTGACCATGCCCACATTGAACCTGAACGCCAACACCGTGACGATCACCGGCTGGATCAATCCGAGCGGTTACCAGGGCGGCTGGGCGGGTGTGGTGTTCTGCCGGGGCGGCACGACCGTGTCGGGAGTAAACTTCGGTCCCGGCTCGCCCGCCAATGAGCTTCGCTTCACCTGGAACAACGACCAGTTCGATGTCAGCACCGGCTTGATCGTGCCGACCAATCAGTGGTCGTTCTTTGCCCTGGTCGTGACACCCACTGGGGCGGTGGTTTATCTGGGCACCAACGGCGTGCTCACCTCGTTCACCGACACGACACCCCTGAGCAGTTCGGCGTTCGACTCTCCGCTGCTGCTCGGCGAAGACCCGTCCAACGGCGGACGCTACTTTGCCGGCGCGCTGGACGAGGTGGCCATTTTTAATCAATCGCTGTCGCCGGCCCAGATCCAGCAACTCTACAGCAACGCGCTGGTCGCGCCGCCGCCAGCCCCTGCCTTCCTGCAATGGCAGTCCCAGTATTTCGGCTGCACCAACTGCGCGCAAGCGGCCCCCACGTACGACTTTGACGGCACCGGCCAGAACAATATGTTCAAGTACGTTGCGGGATTGGATCCAACGAATCCCGTATCCGTGTTCACCTTACGCGCGGCGCTTGTCCCCAACCAAACCAATGCGTTGAATCTGATTTACGGCCCCATCGCTACCGGCCGCACCTACACCGTCCAATGCAACACCACCCTGGTCGGCAATGTGTACACCAACTTGACCAGCTACATCGGCCCGACGACCAACGCCACCCAAACCACCGTCACCGACCTCACCGCGACGCAATCCAACAAGTTCTACCGCGTGCAAATCTCGCTGCCCTGACCAGGCGCACTCCTCAATACATGGAAGCGACCGGCTGGTAATCTCGTTGTCCTTGCTTGAGCCCTATTTCCCTATTGATTTTTGCAGGGAGATGAGGTTGAGTGGAGGACATTGAAGCTGGAGAGGAGGCCAGCAACAATGCATCGATTTGTTTCGTCATCACTATTGTCGGGCTTGGTGTGTCTCGTTGCCGCGCGGAGCATGGCGCAGGCGACCAATTCACCCGTGGGGACGTGGGCGGTCAACTGGAGCGGCCGGGACAAGGCGCTGACGTACCTGACGTTCACTGTCACATCAAACAGCATGGACTGGGGCGGATATGGTATCTCGGAAAAATCGTTCGGTCCACTCACCATTAACGGCACGTGGGATTACGACAGCAAGGCCCGCGTCGTTGGCGGGTACACCGAGTCATTCCCGACTGACGCCGAATCGGGGCACATCGTTGTCAAATTGCCCGGCGGCAACAATTTCCGCGGCACGGCGTTTGGCACCAATGGCCGGTTCGGTTTGAATGGCGAGCCCGCAGGCGCGGTGCCGAACATCGCCGGCAGCAACTGGGTTTGGAAAGTCAGGACGCGCGGGAACACCTTCTTCGAGGATGACGTCATCACGGCTTCGACGAACATGCTGGGGTGGTTTGATCTGATTGGACAAGGCAGCGGGCCGGACGGCACGTTCACCGTTTCGGGTGCGCTGATTATGAATTCGGACCGCCATGTGAATGGTTTTACGATCCGTGATTTCGGGGTGTCGGGCTCGATCACTTCATCGTTTAGCGGCCGGTTCAACGTGCCGCTCAACAAAGTGATTCTCACCGGCAAGGATGACGATCACCGCGGTGTTGTAATCCACGCCACCAAGTAACGGCGTGGAAGTTCAAGTCACAGTGGTTCGGTTGTCGTGCCGGAAAACCTTGGATGCCCAGGATGGCAGCCAGGATCGGACGAGGGCGCCATGCTTTCGTGGCGGTGCGTCGACACCGAGGAATTCACCCAACCCTGCCAGTGAGGGGTTGTAGTCGCAGAGGACTTTGATCACAGTCAGGATGGGCACTGCCAGAACAGCCCCGACTACTCCCCACAACCAGCCCCACAGCATCACGGAGAGAAGGATGGAGACTGGATTGAGTTGCAGTCGTCGACCCAGAATCTGCGGGGTGATGAATCCGCCTTCCAGGTAAGCGCACGCAAAATAGACCAGGGGAGGCAGCAACGCCTGGCCGACACTGTCGAATACAGTGAACGCCACGAGAGCCAGGATAGTGATCCCCATCAGGGCGCCCAAGTACGGCACGAATGGCATCAGTCCCGCCATAACGCCCCAGAGGGCGGGATTGGGCATGCCCAGCAGGGCCATCGCGAATCCCACCACCAGTCCGAGAACCACATTGATCATCGTGACGGTGAGCAGATAGTTCGACACGCTTTCCTGCATGTCATCGGCGATTTGCTGGGCACGTTTCTTGTCTTTTATGTTCGGAAGACAGGCCATTAGCTTGCTCAGGAACCGTCCGTCGGTTGCCAGGAGGAAATAGAGCAGCACGATCAGCGCGCCGGCACCGGCGAACAGATCCTTCGTCCAATAGAGAAGCGAGCCGGTCAGTTGGGTGGACTGCAATCTGACCTGCTGCACTTTTTCACCGTCTTCGGGAACGGTGAGCTTTTGGATCTGCGCGGCGAGTCCGCTCAATTGCTCGGCGGGTCGCAACAATCCGCGGATCTTTTCCTCCGATTTACGAATTGTCTCCGGCGCTTTTTGAATCCATTCGGCGGCTGGATGCGCCAGACGGGACACGCCGTAGCCGGTGACAAACATCAGTGCGGTCAATACGATCGCCGCCGCCAGTGGTCGCGGGATATGGGCCCGGCCGAAGAAGTGGACAATTGGATCCAACAGGAACGTCAGGAAAATGGCCGACGCCACGGGCATGAGAAACTCACGCGCCACGGAAAGCATGTAGAGCGAGGCTAGGAGGAAAAGTCCGATGAGCGCCACGTGTGCCGAGCGCGTCGAGAACTGCCTCAGTGGACTACCTTGTTCGGATTCGGCTTTCATCATTCTCCCAATAAGAAGATAGGGAGATGGGCCATGATTTACAATCGGACGAACGCCGCAATTCGGCTCGGAAGAAGTCCTAGGCCGGCAGGCCATTGGAAGGATCACTCCACGGGAATGGATGGGGACTCGGTTGTCGGGGGGTCCTGTTTGTCCAGCTTGTCTTTGAGCATCGCGAACCCCGCGATGGCGAGCTCCTGCACGATGGGTTTTCCCAGGAACGAAAATGTATGTCCCCAGAATGACCTTTCCGAGTCCTTCTCTTCACGAGGAGCTGGAGCCGGCGAGATGGCTCGCGCAACCAGGGCTCCCACGATGGCGGCGCCCGCGATCGCCAGAAATGGATGCTCGTCGGCCTTTTGCTTCAGGCCGCTCCCGATTGAGCGAACGGTATGCGCCATCGCGGCCTTGGCGTCCGCGGCCTCCTGCATCAGATATTTAGTTTCGCTGGTCGCGATCGCCGGCTGCCTCGGTAACGTCCCGGCCGAACTTTGCCCGCTGCTGTTGTTTTCGAAGTTCATATTTCTTCATGACCCTTTCGCGAGATGCCTTTCTGCTCAAATTCGTTCGCAGGAATAAACCCAGACTGACGCAGCCGAGTAACACCAAACCGGCCGTCAGGTTGCCGAGCCAGGGCGTATTCCCGAATGCCACGGTAAACCCCTGGGCGAGCCCCATCCCGATCAGGATAACGGCAACGAAAATTGCCCCCGCTGCGATGAGGATGGCGAGGATTTCCAGTTGAAGACGCAAAAGGAGCTTGCGTCCCTTGAGTCTGTACAAATCACCCAAGGCATGGACATAGTGCGATAAATACTCGAGTAATTCCTCCCACGCCTGACCTAGCGGCCTCGAGTCAGGACCACTCGTATCCTCCGGCCCGCCGGCAGGCGGAGCACCGCCCGGCGAGTAGTCGGACGTCGGTTTCTCGGCGTTCGGCGGCCTGTCGCTCACGTGTCCTAGCGGCGGCGAAACAAGAGACCTGCCACGAACCCAACGCCCGCGGCGATCAGCACTGACTGAAACGGGCGCTCAGAAATTCTCTTTTCCAGCCCTTTGGATAGTTGAGTGGCCTTGTCGCGGCCGTCCTTGTACCACTGATCGAATTTCTCCCCGGCCGCCTCCTTGGCGGCTCCGCTCAATTCACGGATATCGTCTTTCACGCGCTCGGTCTTTTCGCGAAGTTCTTCCATGGCATCATGCGGGTGTGTTGCTGCGTTTTTCATTATCGTCACCTCTCTTTGGGCTGTTGTCTTCCTCACACGAACGATCTTCACCTCAACCTAGGTGTGCGGACAGGCCTTGTCAAATTGCGATGCGGTATTCCCCGGCCTGCCCCGCTTTCGACGTTGCCGTCGACGGGTCTTTCCCCTAAAGTCCCGCCGCGAGCGCAATGAAACTCCTCGTCATCGGCAGCGGCGGGCGCGAACATGCCCTGGTCTGGAAACTCGCGCAGAGCGGGCGCGTGACGCAACTGTTCTGCGCGCCCGGCAACGCAGGCATTGCGCTGCAGGCGGAATGTATTCCCATCGCCGCGACCGACATCGACAGGCTTGTGGCCTTCGCCATCGAAAAACAAATTGATCTCACCATCGTTGGCCCTGAAGCCTCACTGTGCGCGGGGATCGTGGATGCATTTCGAGCGAAAGGGTTGCGCGTGTTCGGTCCGTCACAGCAGGCGGCGCAACTGGAAGGCAGCAAGGTTTTCTCAAAACGCCTGCTGCTCAAATATGGGGTGCCGACCGCCGCCGCGGAAATCTTCGACAACGCCGATACCGCCCGCGCGTTCATCCGCAAACATGCTGTTCCTGTCGTCGTGAAGGCGGACGGACTGGCAGCGGGCAAAGGCGTCGTCGTCGCGCAATCAGTCGAAGAAGCCGAGCGCGCCATCGACGACATCATGCTTCGCAAAATATTTGGTGGAGCGGGCGCGCAGGTTGTCGTCGAGGAATGTCTGGCTGGCGAGGAAGTTTCCGTGATGGCGCTGGTGGACGGCAGGACATTCCGCGTCCTCGCGACGGCACAGGATCATAAACGCGTGTTCGATGGTGATCGCGGACCTAACACCGGTGGCATGGGCGCATACTCCCCGACGCCTGTGGTGGGCAAGGAGTTGAATGGGCCAATCGATGAAATCTTTCGGCGAACACTGGGGGGATTGCGGGCGGAGGGCATTGATTATCGGGGCGTTCTGTACGCGGGATTGATGCTGACCAAACAGGGGCCGAGCGTGCTGGAATTCAATTGCCGCTTTGGTGATCCGGAAACGCAGGTGGTGGTGCCGCGGATGGATTTTGATCTCATCGAGGCGGCCCTGGCGACGATTGAAGGCCGGCTCGATGCGCTGGATTTGAAATGGAAGCCCGAGGCGGCGGTCTGCGTGGTCATGGCGGCGGGGGGCTATCCCGGGCCGTTCGAACGCGGCAAGACGATTGAGGGATTGAAAGAAACAGCCGGATTGGATAACGTGACGGTGTTTCACGCCGGTACGAGACGCGGCGCTGGCGGACAGATTGTGACGGATGGCGGCCGGGTGTTGGGCGTGACAGCGCTGGGCGGAAACATCGCCGAGGCGGCACGGGGCGCCTATGACGCCGCGCAAAGAATCACCTTTGACGGCGCGCAGTTTCGGCGCGATATTGCCGCCCGCGCACTGGGTCACCGGCAGGGTGGGGGCGAATGAAACGAAAGAGTGGCAAACGAATGAACAAAACTGCAGCAATCCTTTTGATGTGCTTCGTGTGGATCGGCGTGAACTGGACCAGCCAAATGGCCGTCGCGGCCACCAATGAGGCCGAGTTGCGCGAAACGTCGCAGGTCATTGATCTGTTAAAGTCGCATTACGTGGATCACGACAAACTTGACCAGAAACTTCTCAACGATGCGACGGTCGGCGGGCTGTTGCGAACCCTGGGACGCGGTGCACAGATTCTGACCGCTGATGAGGCAAAATCGAACGCCGCGGAGGTAGTTGAGTCGGTCATGAGCACCAACGAGCCGCTGGCGCGCGCGGAAGTCATCGATCCCGATATCGGCTACATTCGAGTGGCTGACATTACCGAGAACACCGTGCCTGCCATCGATGCGGAGTTGAAGGCGTTTGCCGATTCGAAGGTGGAAGGTTACGTGCTGGATTTGCGGTTTGCGGATGGGACGAACTACGCCGCCGCGGCGGAAATCGCCAGCCGATTTGTTGCCCCGAACCTGGATTTGTTTACGCTGAAAGCTTCGGATGGCGCGCCGCAAGCGTTTCGAACGGTTGAAACGACTCACACCGTCGCGTCGGACTTGGGCGAAGCGCCGTTATTGGTGCTGGTAAATCACCGGACACGCGGCAGCGCGGAGGCCCTGGCCGCCGCGTTGCGCGCGCAGGACCGCGTGATCCTTGTCGGCAACCAGACCGCGGGTTCGGCAGTCGCCTGGGAGGACATGAAGCTGGACGCCGGCCGCGTCCTGCGGGTGGCGACGGCCAAGATCGAGTTGCCCAAGGGCGGCGAGATTTTTCCTGATGGATTGACGCCGGATATCCCTGTCAAAATCGACACGAACGAAGAGCAGGACACGGTGCTGCATGCGGCCACCAACATGACGCTGACGGTGTCGTTGCGCCCGCGCGAACACAAAATCATGTCCGAGGCGGAGTTGGTCAAGGCGTTCCGCGGCGAAGCGGTGTCCACCAATGGCGACTCCTCGGCGAGTGAGGACGAAGGCGAAATCCAGAAGGTCCATGACATCGTTCTGCAGAGGGCCGTCGATATCCTGAAAGGGATTCGCGTGTTGTTGACCTCAAAGTGACGGCGGACCAAACAAGCGGTTGTGAGCTGCCATGACGAAGACGATTCTTTTTGTTTGCACCGGCAACGTCTGCCGAAGCCCGATGGCGGAAGGCCTGTTGCGCGAGATGCTCAAGGACCGCGGCGACGTGCAGGTCGCCTCGGCGGGGCTCGGCGCACTGGATGGACAGCCGCCCAGCGAGTTTTCCGTGACCGTCATGGCCGAGTTGGGCATCGACATTTCGCATTATCACAGCCAGTCGTTGCGCGTGCCGCTGGTCGAGGAGGCAGACTTCATTTTCACCATGACCCGCCAGCAACAGGACGCCATTCACGCCATTTATCCCGCTGCGGCTGAGAAAACGTTCGTCCTCCGCGAATTCGAGGACGCCGAACTCATCGGCAAGGACATTTCCGATCCCATCGGCCAATCGATCGAAGTCTATCGCCGCACACGCGACCAGATTCGCAACGCGTTGCCGAGCATTGTGGAGTTTATCAGGCAGACAGAAGCCGGCGCACGGAAGACGGCCGCGGAAGTTTCTTCCGTGGGCGAGCCATTGCAGCCGCGCCGCATCGCATTGGGGGCCGATCACGGCGGCTATCAGATGAAGGAGGCCATCAAGGACTGGCTGGCGCAGAATGGCTACCAGTTTGCGGATTTCGGCACGCACTCGTCCGAACCGGTGGACTACCCGGAATACGCCTTCGCCGTCGCCCGGGAAGTCGTCGCGGGCAATTTCGATCGCGGGCTGTTGATTTGCAAAAGCGGGATCGGCATGAGCATCGCGGCCAACCGCATTTCCGGGGCGCGGGCGGCGCTGGTTGGCGACGAGAAATGGGCGCGGCTCAGCCGCGAACACAACGACGCCAACATTCTTGTGCTTTCCGGCCTGGATATTGACATCGAAAAGGCCAAATCCATTCTCGACGTCTGGCTCAACACGAAATTTGAAGGAGGCCGCCACGAGCGACGCGTGAAAGAGATCGACAGTCCACCCCTTTCATCCAGCAACCCGGCAAAAAAGAGCTCCGCCCTTGCGATGGCCGATCCCGAGACGTTCGATGCCGTCCAGCGCGAGAAACGCCGCCAGCAGGAAAACATCGAATTGATCGCCAGCGAAAACTTCACATCGCCCGCAATTCTCGAAGCGGCGGGCTCGGTGCTCACCAACAAATACGCCGAAGGGTATCCCGGCAAACGTTACTACGGTGGCTGCGAATACGTGGACATCGTCGAGCAGCTCGCCATCGACCGCGCGAAGCAATTGTTCGGGGCTGAACACGCCAATGTCCAGCCGCACAGCGGCAGCCAGGCGAACATGGCGGTGTATTTTGCGTCGATTCAGCTGGGGGACACGATCCTGACGATGGAATTGGCGCATGGAGGCCATCTCACCCATGGGTCACCGCGCAATTTTTCTGGAAAATTCTACAAGGTTGTTCATTACGGCGTGCGCCAGGACAACGAGCGGATCGATTACGATCAACTCGCCGAGCAGGCCAAGCAATGTCGTCCGAAAATGATCACAGCCGGGGCGAGCGCCTATCCGCGCGTGATCGACTTCAAACGGATGCGCGAGATTGCCGATATCGTCGGCGCGCTGTTGTTTGTGGACATGGCGCACATCGCCGGACTGGTCGCTGCGGGCGTGCATCCCAGCCCGGTGCCGTATGCGGATTTCGTCACGACCACCACGCACAAAACGTTGCGTGGACCGCGTTCGGGATTGATCTTGTGCAAATCAAAATACGCGAAGGACATCGATTCGTGGGTACTGCCCGGAATCCAGGGCGGACCTCTCATGCACATCATTGCGGGGAAAGCCGTGTGTTTCCTTGAAGCGATGAAACCGGAGTTCAAGGATTATCAGCGTCAGATCGTCAAAAACGCCCAGGCACTGGCCAGCGCGCTCACCGAACGCGGCTTCCGCATCGTCAGCGGCGGCACGGACAACCATCTAATGCTTGTCGATCTGCGTCCGAAGAAACTCACGGGCAAGATCGCCCAGGAATCGCTCGACAAAGCCGGCATCACGGTGAACAAGAATTTGATTCCGTACGACCCCGAAAAACCGCTCGTCACCAGCGGCATCCGCCTCGGCACACCCGCCGTCACCACGCGCGGGATGAAAGAGCCCGAGATGGATCAAATCGCCGCCCTCATCACCGAAGAGCTGGAGCACCCCGAAGACACCGCCTTACAATCGGCCGTCAAAGAGAAGGTGCGTGCATTAACCGCGAGATTTCCGCTGCCGTATTGAGGGCGGTTGTAGTTGAATTGACCTACTCGCACAGCGGGACGCCTATGGCCATCAGGGCGTTTTGGTTTGCCAACATTTCTAATCGTGCTATATGGAAACCTTGGTGAGCGGAGCGACGAGTCCATGTACCGGGTTGAGGTCATTGCCCCGGGGCGTCAGGACGCGCAATGCGCATAATCCTGCGTGCAGGAGCGCCTACCTCCTTTATCGCCCGCTCACCATCTCCATTTTGAGTGTTACGGGAGTTGCTTTGACTGACGGGTGGGGTAAGTGCTCACCGGGCCGTCATCCTTTGGAAACGTGAGGGCGGCGGCGATATCGCGCTCAACGGCATCGACTTGTTCGCGGGTGGGGAGGGCACCGACGGGTAGGCTGCCCCAATGCAGTTTCGGCATCGATTTGCTCAAGGTGTATTGGCCGCTGGCCCACAATTCCAGCCAGCGTTTGGTATGCGCGGCGTCGCCGTGGACGGCGATATCCACCCATTGCGCACCCATGGTGGTGACGGCCACCTTGTTGAAGTCGAAGTAGTCGTCCATCCGGTCCGTATCCATGCGCTCCTTAGCGACGCCCGCTTCGCGACCCCAATCGAAATAGGCCTCGAACATGCCACCGGCAATGAAGTGCTGGGCGTAATGTTCCTGCAAATCGTGCAGATCGTGGAAGCCGTGGTCGATCCTGCCGTTGGGCATGGTGCGCAGCACGTCGTGTCCGCCCGCCTGGAACAACGGCCTGCCGCCCTGGTGCTGCCAGAGCCACAACCCGCCCCAGATCGAACGCACCTCGTCTGAGATGTCGATTTTAGGGTTGGCCTGCGCGTTGGTCAACGCGGCGCGGCAAAGGGAGGCGAAAATCTGATCGAAACCCAAGTTGCCCGCTTCGAGGTCCTTGGCCAGGGCCGCGAACTTCTCGTCTTCCACCGGAAATTTGGTCGGCGGGGAAAGAGCCGGGGCGGCAGCACGCGCAATGACTGGGCACCAAACCAGAATAAAGCCCAGGATCCAGCGGCGGCAATTTGTGGAGGCGTACATGCGATTCAGCCTCTCAAATCCGGCGTGGTTTTGCAATGCGCACAGAATCCTGCCCACGGGATTGATTTGGATTGCAGACTGGGGTTGAAGCGGAGTAGAATGAACCCCGGTTGCCGTACAATGCGAGTGCAGAAGAAGTCACAAGAACTTCTAGGAGAATCGGAATGGATATTTCGTTCTCGTGCGCCAATTGCGGTCAGCAAATAGCAGCGAATTCACGTGCTGCCAGCGTGATCGTTGAATGCAGCAATTGCGGGCAACCCTTCACGGTTTCCGTCCAACCATCCAGGGCAAGTGCCCCGGTACCTCGGCCCGTGAAATCGAATATGCCGAAACTCAGGCAACCCCTGACCCGTCCGCCTGCGAACACGGGGGGGCCCAGGCTGTTGTTCATGGCAGGAAGCATTCTTTTTCTGGTTGGGATCATTTTGGTCCAGAGCTATCGGCTGGCGGTTGAAGGTCGTCTGGGCGGATCCGCACCGGACACCAGCAGCGATAATCCCGTGGACGCGCTGAACACCTCTACTCTCAAACCGGATGGCAAACTCCCCATCGAATCCGCTGCCCCTGCGCTCATCCAAACAGTCAAAGTGGCACGGGCCGACGCAACCGAGTCCGCGGAGTCTCAAGATGTCCTCCTGGCAGGATTCAAGTCCAAGGCAGACAAGGCGGTTGACGAAGTTCATCTCGACGACGATTCCGGCATTGCCACGAGCAATCAAGGCGCCCTTGCGGGGGACATCACAGGGGTTCGGATGACCCTGGAGCAAAAGGCGAAAGGGCTGGTTGAATTTCGAGGAGAATGGGTTACGCCGCAAGAAAGGGCGCAACGAGAAGACGAGGAACGCCGCTCCGCCGAGCATCAGCTTCAGGCTCAGGAGACGGCTAGGGAAACATCCGCGAAATTGCCGGAAGGCAATCTGACGGACGAACAATGGGCTCAGGAGTTGCACGGTAAATCAGTCGAGGAAGTGACACAATTGCTGGGCAGTCCCGATAAGACGATTGACGGCATTGCCTCGTTGAATTTCTGGTATTCACATCGGGTGTTCGACAAGGACTCCGGTAAGGAAGAGACGCTCATTGTCTCGTTTCTCAACACTCCTCACGTCGTGCGAAACAACCACACGGTGTACAAAATTCACCAGCCCGGCAAGGAGCCGATCATGTTTAGGGATTACGTTATCGCGTCTCTTGGAGTCGACGATTACTACAGCGTGAATCCCGCCACCAAGGAGGCCATCTTAACCATCCTTCACGGACTGGAACAGGATTGACGCCGCAGAGTAATACACTTCTGCGCCCGGTAATTCAGACTCCCACAGCCTGCGGTTTTGTTTTCGAGGCGCCATCTGCGGGAGGGGCGAGGACGCCTTTATCCGATCGAGTCAATTCGAGAAACGCGCGTGAAATTGAGTGTATCTGTTCTTTCGAGAGGTCGACACGATTCTTGTTTCCAATGATGTAATCGTTCAGCGTCTCGTCTGTAACGCAGTCCACGTTTTGCAACGCGCCCCATTTGACGTCATCATGGGCCGAAGTTAACGCTAACACAGCCTGAATCAATGGTTCATGGCCGCTCAGGGACTTGATCTGTTGTCGAGTCGTCGCGCAAGTGGACACCAATTTCATCACGGCCGCTCTCTTCGCGGGTTTGCCGTTCAGCAGCAAATCTCCCTTGCCGTCGGCTTGGACGACTCCCTTCCAATTCTTGGCCTCGATCACATAGACACCTGTGGGACCAACGACAACATGGTTCACATTCCCAAACTCCGTACCCACGTCATTGAGTACAACGTAGTCGTCTGATAACTCTTCGAGAACACGGCCAATGATCGCTTCACCGATGGCCCCCTTGCGAAAGAGCATTCTGTCACGCTCAAAGGCAGCATGCTTCTTGTCGCCATAGTATTTCCCCACGTACGTCAGGACGACCGCGCCGATGAAGAAGGGGGTTGCAGCCCACGGAAACCTATTTGTGCAGATCGTCAGGGCAAGACAGAAACCGCCGAAGGCAGCACAAGCAGACGCGACTAGCATACAGAGAAGAGCGGACTTTTGAGCATCTTTCACGGACCGCTCTTCACGGTATGTGCTCGATTTGGTCCAAACCCGTGCCATAAAAACTCCTCAATCGGGCATACAGGATTCTGTTTGCGCCTCTGTGACAAGAGGCATGCTCAACCGGCGACTATGCAGGAGAATGTCGCAAGGATGGCCTGGAATCAAGTGAAATCGGGCCTTACATGGCGATGGTGAATTGCCGTGAGGGACCGATCAGTCGCCTTGTGACTGCGCGTTATCTGCTTGCCTCCCGCTTTTATGATGACAAAATGTGTTTGCACAGGTTCTTCGCCGGTTTGCCTGTGGTGACAAATGGCAGCGAACAACCCGGAATTGTGTCACAATAGAATGTTCTCGCATCGCTTTGATGACGAAGCACCCGGAGAGGTGGCAGAGTGGTCGAATGCGGCGGTCTTGAAAACCGTTAGGCGCGTAAGCGTCTCGGGGGTTCGAATCCCTCCCTCTCCGCCAATTTAGCCGGAGTGGCTTTTCGGTGCCTGCAAATTCTCGATTTGTTGCCGCGCGAGTGTATTCCCTGGG
This sequence comes from uncultured Verrucomicrobiota bacterium, assembly GCA_964487175.1. Taxonomy (GTDB): domain Bacteria; phylum Verrucomicrobiota; class Verrucomicrobiia; order Palsa-1439; family Palsa-1439; genus CAWFPN01. The sequence goes on from CAZAQZ010000006.1 coordinate 13,374, forward strand.
TCAAGCCTGAAGACAGTGCGAAATTCTTCGAGTGCCTGGTCCGGTTTTCCCTGCCTGGCCAGGATGACTGCGAGATCCATGTGCGCGGGCGCATAATCCGGACGATACCGAATGACTTCTGCGAATTGCGCCCGAGCGTCCTCCAGGTTTCCCTGACCTGTCAATTCGACTCCGAGCAGATACCGGGCCTGCCAGAATTCCGGGGCGTAGGGGAGGAGCGTGCGGAAATATTCGATTGCTTCCCCGTGTCGGCCGTGGCTGGCCAGGGCCACCGCCTGACTGAAAAAATCCGGCGGACCGTGCGGTTGAAGTTGCGCGGCCTGTCGATAGCAAGCCAAAGCCTGATTCAAGTTCCCCTGACTTTGTTCGAGGAATCCCAGATTGAGATAGGCGTCCACGTAATCCGGGTCGGCGCGGAGGGCCCGCACGTAAAAAGTCTTGGCTTTCGCTGGCTCTTGTCGATTGGCCAGGATCGATCCCAGTTCGTTCAGCGCCTGAGGATAGTAGTCCCCGTGCAACGCAATCGCTCGCGAGAAATAGTCCGCCGCTTCGCCGGTCCTTCCGGTGCGGATCAGCAGAGTGCCGAGGTAGAAATACGGGCCGGACGCTTGCGGCAGCAATTGGTGAGCGAGCTGCGCCTGGTCGATGGCCTCGGCTATAAACCCGCCCGCCTCCAGGAATTGGGCAAAATTGGCGTGCAGAAGATTGTCCTCGGGAGCCAGCGCCAGCGCTTGTTGATACATATCGCGCGCCTGTTCCGGCGACTGCAGGTTCATTCGCGCATTGATTTCGTTCAATTCGGTCTCATGCAATTTCATCAGGGTCGCATGGTCGGATTCGTCAATGAACGGCTGCTCTTGCAGTCGGGTGCTAATCATTTTCCAGATGCGAAGCCGGTCCCACACCGTCACTGCCAGACGGCGGTCGCACAGGTCCGCGGACACCCAATCGCTCTTGCTTCGCTCCGTGACAGAGGGGGGGAGCAGATTCACAATCTGATCGGCGTAGGCGCGAGCCAGCAAATAGTTGCCTTCAAAATTCAGATGCACATGCTCAAAAAACAATTCACACCCGAGGATCCCCGATGGGGAATGCTTAGACAATACCTCGGTGGAGTCCAGCAGGTACACACCGTCACGGGCGTGTCGGAGGGCCGCGTCTTTGGTGATTTGAGTCAATCGCGAATCGGTTCGAATATCCATGGCGTCGCAGTCCCTAGCCAATTCGAAATCGCGCCGGGCCGCCGCGGCGTTCGTCAATGCCAGGTGACAGGTCCCCATGCGGAACTGCACGTCCGCATATTGCGGGTCGATCACGGCGGCTTGTGAATACAAATCAAGCGCTTGGTGATAAGAGCCTGCGCCTTCCAGCGCGATCCCCTGCTGATAGAGTGTTTCCCATGTCGCCTGTAGGTCCGGGCGCATGCCAGCGCCGTGCAACGAGGCAAACGGCCCGCAGTCTTTAAAATTGCTGGCGACAGTGCTCAGGATGATGGGAACGCCTGCCTGATGCCCAGCATGGAGGATATCCTCCAGATTTTTCCCAAACCGCTCATATGTCCGCAGCCGGTTGGGGTCGTCATAACTCAGCCGGTTTTTTATCAACATCTTAAAACCGCCCCACGATTTGAACGTTTTCGCTTTGGTGCTGTACCTCTGCACCAACGCATCCATCAGCTGCCCGATTTTCGTTTTCTTGGCGGCGATGCTGGCACGGATCAAGCCAAGGCTTGGCGCACGGGAGTTCAGGACCGTGGCGCCGCCGAAGGGCCCGATCATTTCATTGTTGCCCATGTAAATGATCCACAGGTCGCCCTGATGATGGGCGCATTCGCGCGCGAGAGGCAGAATCACATGCGAATTGATCGCCGTCACCGCGACGCACACGACTTCAAACTGGGTTTCGGGATACCGCTCCTGCAACAGGACTTGCAGGTACCGTCCGACACCATAACTCGGATCGGGATCGCCGTACGCCGCCGATTCGCCGAACAGGAAAATCCGATACGTGCCCGGGGGTTTTTGCGCGGGCATCCGCAGGGGTTGCGGAGGCCGGGCAAGAGCCGGCGGGAAAAAGCGATAGCCAAACTTGGGATTCGACACATAAAAATCACGCCCCTCAATCCGGGCGGGAAGAAAAAAATCCGTTGGATATCCGTATCCAGCCAGGCGCAACGACAACTCAAGCGTACTCAGGGCGAGCAGCGGGACCACCACCATCGCGCCGACCCGCATCAGCCACAGGCGGCGTGTCGACACGGTGCCGGGGACAGGTGTTTCCGCCTGACTTTTCTGCTGGCCCGTTGGCTGCTGCGGTTTGCGATTCAAACGCCGTCACTTTAACAAGACAAGCTGGTCGGGCAAAACAAAAACCTCGTCGTTCAGTCCGGGGCTAAAACGCTGGAAAGATGAACAGCGGATATGGTATCAACTTCAACGGCAGATCGAACGCACCCTGATGTGTGTTGCCGACACCTTCGGGCTGTCCAAACCTTGACGATGATGGAGAACTTGAAAAAAATCTGGGCGGGTTGGAAACGCTTTGCGCATCGAGTCGGCATGGTACAAACCTACATCCTGATCACGCTCCTGTATGGCCTGATCATCCCGTTTTTTTCCCTGATCCGGCTGGGCGACCCATTGCGGTTGAGGGCCAAATCCTGCACGAGCTTCTGGATCGAGCGTCCGAAGCGCGAGCCGGGGATCGAGCAGGCGCGACAGCAATTTTGACTGGCATGCATGTCCTGGGCATTTCTTGTTTTTATCACGACGCTGCGGCAGCGCTCGTGAGCGACGGGAAACTGATCGCCGCTGCCGAGGAAGAGCGATTCAGCAGGCGCAAACACGATTCTGAGTGGCCGGGCAACGCCATCGCTTATTGCTTGCGCGAGGCGGGCTTGGGAATCGAACAGGTTGACCATGTCGTGTTTTATGAAAAACCGTTGGTGAAGTTTCAGCGCATCCTGGAGTGCTACGCTTCCACCTGGCCGCGTTCCTATTTTGCGTTTTCCAGGGCGTTGCCGCTGTGGCTGAGAGAGCGGCTTTGGCTGAAGGATTTGATCCAGAAAAAACTCGGTGTGCAGCGTGAAATCCTGTTTGTCGAACACCATATGTCGCATGCGGCCGGCGCGTTCCTGGTGTCGCCATTTGAGGAAGCGACGATCCTGACCATGGACGGCGTAGGCGAATGGGCCACGACCACCGTCGGTACCGGGAAGGGTTCCAGCATCCACCTCTCGCGTGAAATCCGATTTCCGCATTCGCTGGGTCTGTATTATAGCGCGATTACGGCGTACCTGGGGTTTGAGGTCAATGACGCTGAATGGAAGGTCATGGGACTGGCCCCGTATGGCCAGCTTACCCAGGTGGAGAATTGCCGCCGCCTGATCCAGACGCGGCCTGACGGCAGTTTCGCGCTCAACATGGAATACTTCGCTCATCACTACAGCGCTCGCCGCATGTTCAACGGACGCTTCGAACGGCTGTTCAGACAACCGGCACGCCGGCCTGAGACCGAACTTACTGGATTCCATCAGGATGTCGCGCGTTCCGGCCAGCATGTATTTGAAGAAGTGGCCGTGAATCTGGCAAGGGCTGCCCATCAAATGCATCCGAGCGACAACCTCTGCCTGGCCGGCGGCTGCGCACTCAACACCGTCGCCAATTGGAAAATCATGGAGCAGACCCCGTTCAAACGCCTGTTCGTGCAGCCGGCTGCCGGAGATTCCGGTGGCGCGGTCGGGGCGGCTTTCTACATTTACAACACGGTCCTGGGTCACCCGCGCGAGTTCGTGCTGGACAACGTCTATCTGGGCCCGAGCTTTGACGAGCAAGCCTTGCAGGCGGCAATCAAAGCCGCCGGCCCGCGGGTGCGCGCCGAAACACTGTCCCCGAGCGAGCTTGCGCCACGCATGGCGGCGCTGTTGCGCGATAACAATGTGATCGGTTGGTTCCAGGGCCGGATGGAATTCGGGCCGCGCGCGCTGGGAAACCGCAGCATCCTGGCCAACCCGATGAATCCGGAAATGAAACAAATCGTCAACAGCAAGATCAAGTTCCGGGAATATTTCCGGCCGTTCGCGCCGGCGGTGTTGCGCGAGAGGGCCGACGAGTTTTTCGACATGCACGGCCTGGACTCGCCGTTCATGTTGCTGGTGCCGCCGGTCAAGCCGGACAAACGGGCCGTGATCCCGGCCGTCACGCATGCGGACGGGACTGGGCGCGTGCAGACGGTAACCCGCGAAAGCAACGAGCGATTCTATGAAGTAATACGCGCATTTGGAGAATTGACGGGCGTGCCGGTGTTGCTGAACACCTCGTTCAACGTGCGTGGCGAGCCGATTGTGTGCACACCCGAGGATGCCGTGAACTGCCTTCTGAAGACGGGCCTTGACTACCTCGTCCTGGGCAATATGCTGGTACACAAGTCATGAGCAAACTGGGCACGGTCAGGGAGTTTGCGCGGTTCTTGGCCCGCGAAAAGAAGTGGTGGTTGTTTCCTTTGATCGGGATCTTGCTGGTCATGGCTGGGCTGATCCTGTTCGTCCAGGCCTCGGCGCTGGCGCCGTTTCTGTACCCATTCTTTTAGTTCGCTGCCTTTCCGTGTGTCTACCTGCTTCTCAGCTTGACCGGGAACCGGCTCAGTGTATGTTAATTTTTCATGCGAGGTTTCACGAATGAGCCTTCCTAAAACGCGACCCGGGCTGTCGTTATGGGGTGTCGCCATACTTCTCATCGCTGTTCTCTTTTCCGCGCGACCTGCCCAGGCGCACAAAATCACTGTCAGGGACTCGTCCGCTGAGAAATCCATCGTCGAGCAGGGCGGCCAGCTCCTGGCGGATTACGGAAGCAGCCGGTTGTATGAAGTGGACAAGGTTGACCCGTCCGTGTTGCAGGATGACAAAGCGGAGATCCGGGACGACTACAATCACGTTTTCCTGAACGCCGCGCGGATCGATACAATGAGCGCTGCGACGAAGGCGCGCCGCAAACCGGTCGGCGCATTTGCCGGCAAACGCCTGCATCTGATCCAATTCGTCGGTCCGGTTCTGCCGGCATGGCACGAGGCGCTGAAGCAGACGGGAGCGCGCATTGTCAGTTACATTCCCAACAACACGTACCTCGTCTACGGAGACGGCCCAAGCCTCGCCCAATTGCAAAGCATGGGCGCCACGATGAAGTCGGTGCAATGGGACGGTGAGTACCAGAAGGATTACAAGATTCACCCCCTGGCTCGCCCGTTCGACGAGAAAGGAAACCCGCGCCAACTCGGGACCGATGAATTTGCAATCCAGCTAGTCGAGGACCCGGACGCCAACCCGGCGACGCTGTCGTTGATCGACCAGCTCAAGCTGGAGCCAATCCACCGCCAGTACAATTTCCTGAAATGCGTGAATGTGTTCGTACGGCTCCACCCGCAAGACCTGGGCCGCGTTGCCGCGCAGCCCGATGTGATTTCGATTCAACCGTACATGGAGCCCAGGAAGGAGGATGAACGCCAGGACCAGATTGTGGCGGGCAATCTCACGGGGAACTCGCCGACGGGGCCGGGTTACCTCGCGTGGCTGGCGAGCATTGGGTTCACCCAATCGCAATTTACCGCCTCCGGTTTTATCGTGGATATCACCGATGCGGGGATCGATGACGGCACGACCAATCCGGGGCATTTTGCGCTGTACACGCTGGGGGACACCAACAATGCCAGCCGCGTCGCCTACATCCGACTGGAAGGAACTCCCAACGACGGCAGCACACTCCAGAGTTGCGACGGCCACGGCAACATCAATGCGCACATCGTTTGCGCATACGATCCCGGGCCGACAAACTTTCCCCACACTGACAGCACCGGTTACTTTTACGATATCGGCGTGTGCCCGTTCGTCGAAGTTGGGTCGTCTGTGATTTTTGACCCCGACAATTTCACAAATCCGTCCTTTGCCGATCTCGAATCCCAAGCCTATCAGGACGGCGCGCGCATCAGCAACAACAGTTGGGGAGACCAGGACACGGGCGCGCCCTACAACTCGGATTCGCAAGCGTTCGATGCCTTGGTGCGCGACGCGCAGCCTTCGGGGTCAGCCTTCGCCGCCAACGGCAACCAGGAGATGGTGATCGTGTTCTCAGCCGGCAATGGCAACGGTGTACCGAAAAGCATCACAGCACCCGGGACCGGGAAGAACGTGTTCACCGTGGGGGGCGCCGAGAATGTTCGTTCGATGAATCAGAGCAACGGCGGCACTGATCCTGACGGCAACGATGGCTGCGGCACGCCTGACTCCGATGCAAAGAGTGCCAACAACATTGCCGATTTTGCCAGCCAGGGACCATGTTCCGATGGCCGGCACAAGCCGGATATCGTCGCGCCCTGCTCGCACATTACCGGGGGCGCACCGCAATCGTTTCCGCCTCCCTCACCCGACGGCACCGGGCTCGCGCTGGCGTGCTTTGATTCCAACGGCGACGGCATCTGCGGTGATGCGAACGGTTTGTTCTTCCCGATCAACCAGCAGTTCTTCACTGAGTCCTCCGGCACCAGCCATTCCGCTCCCGCAGTGTCGGGCGCTTGCGCGTTGTTAAGGCAGTACTTCCTCAATCAATCGCTCACGCCACCCAGCCCCGCAATGACCAAGGCGTACCTGATGAATTCCGCCCGCTACATGACCGGCTCGGGCGCCAACGACGATCTTTGGTCGGACAGCCAGGGAATGGGCGAATTGGATCTCGGTACGGCGTTTGACGGCGTCGCGCGCATCCTGCGCGACCAGCTTATCACCGACATCTTTACCGGCAGTGGCCAGGAGCGCTCCTTTTCGGGAGTCATCAGCGACACCTCCAAACCATTTCGGGTCACGGTTGCCTGGAGTGATGCTCCTGGCAGCACGGCCAGCGCCGCGCTCAACAACGATCTGGATTTGACGGTGACCGTGGGCGGAACGACGTACAAAGGCAACGTCTTCAGCGGCGCCAACTCCGTTGCCGGCGGCAGCGCCGACCATCTGAACAACGTCGAAAGCGTGTTCCTTCCCGCCGGGACGACCGGCAGCTTCACGGTGAAAATCACGGCCGCCAATATCGTGGCTGACGGCGTGGACGGTTCCAGTGAGCTACAGCAGGATTTTGCGCTGGTCATTTACAACGGCATGGCCGTGCCGGTTCCCGACGTTATTGCGGACAGCGCCACGGTGGTGAGCGAAAGCTGCCTGCCCACCAACGGCGCGATTGATCCCAGCGAGACCGTGACTGTCGACTTCACACTCAAAAACGTCGGCACGGCGGACACGACCAATGTGGTGGCGACGTTGCTGCCGACGGGCGGTGTGGATGCCCCCAGCGGCCCGCAAGCCTACGGTTTGCTGAATACAAACGGCACCCCCGTCGCCCAGCCTTTCAGCTTCATCGCTGCGGGACCGTGCGGTGGATCGATTACCAATACATTCCAGATCCAGGACGGAGGAACGAATCTCGGGACGGTGACGTTTATTCTTCCGCTGGGCGCAACGCAGTCGGCCTTCACGGAGGATTTTGATTCGGTAACGGCCCCCGCGTTGCCGGCCGGCTGGGCGACGTCCGCCTCGGGCGCGCAATCCCCGTGGGTCACCAGCACGAACTCGGCGGACACGCCGCCCAACGCCGCGTTTTCAACCGATGCGAGCGATGTGGGAGTTAATGAACTCGATACACCGCCGATTGCCGTCAGCTCGGCCCACGCGCAATTGACGTTCCGGCAGAATTACAATCTGGAGGACGATTCAACCACCCCATCCGTGGGGTTCGACGGCGGCGTGCTGGAGATCAAGATCGGGAGCGGGGCCTATCAGGACATCCTCACGGCGGGCGGATCCTTTGTCTCGGGCGGTTACAACTCCACGATTAGTTCGAGGTATGGCAATCCATTGGCTGGCCGGCACGCATGGAGCGGTGATTCCGCCGGTTTTGTCACCACGGTTGTCAAGTTGCCTGCCGCGGCTGCCGGCCAGATGATCCAGTTGCGATGGCGCTGCGGGACTGACACCGGCAACGGCGAGACTGTGGTTGGATGGTACATTGACACCGTTTCCATCCTGGAACCGGTTTGCTGCGGCGAACCCGCGGCCAATTTCGCCGCCGTGGCCGGGGTGTATCAGGGGCTGATCCAGTCCAATTCCCCGTCGCAGGAGACCTCGGGTCTGATCAGTGTCACCACGGTCAAGACCAACACCTACTCCGCAACCATCACCTTGAACGGCATCACCTATTCCGTGAAGGGCCTGTTTGACAATAACGGGTTTTCCACGCTGACGATTCCGCGTAAGGGGACTAATTCCTTGACCATGCTGCTGGAACTCGACCTGACCAACGGGACGGACCAGATCACGGGAACATTGACGGACGGGACGTTTACCTCCGACGTGACCGCCAACCGGGCCACGTTCAACGCCAGCACAAACCCGGCGACGCAGTTCGCGGGGTATTACACGGTTCTACTGCCACCCAATCCCGGTGACACCGGGCCAAACTTCCCCCAAGGAAACGGATTCGGCAGCGTCAAGGTGGATGCAGGCGGCACCGTCCGGCTTTCCGCCACGCTGGGCGATGGCACCAAGATCTCGCAGACTGCGGCTGTCTCGAAGGACGGCGAATGGCCGCT
>CAZAQZ010000007.1:0-21984 GCA_964487175.1 uncultured Verrucomicrobiota bacterium
CCACGCTCCCGCGATTGTTGAAGGAGCGGATATGGCCGCCGCTGACGCTGGCGTAGACGTTGTGAATTTCCACGCCCGCGCTCTGTTCAGCGTCCGAAACTGCCCGATGAATGCTTTGGACGGCCGCCTCCACGTCAACGATCTCGCCCTTGCGCACGCCCTCCGAAACCGCCTGCCCGACCCCAATGATCATAATGTTGCCGTCGTCGAGCACCTCGCCGACGACCGAGCAGACTTTCGACGTCCCCACTTCAAGCCCGACTATGATCTTTTCCTTCTGTAACATGGCCCGACCAACCTTCTCTCTAGTTCACAAATGTTACCGGTACGCCGCGATTGACCGTAAGGTCCACGGTTTGCACCATTTTTTGCCTTTGTTGCGACCAACTCAGGATCGCGCTGAGCCGGCGTAACTGCTGCGGAAAATCCTCCACATCAAATTTCACGATCGTGTGTTGTTTGGTGGTCAACGTCAATTGCTGCGCATTGGACAGATCGATCTGTTCGACTTCCATCATTGAACCCGCGGCAACCTGTTCCAGCCGGTCGAGCAACTGCAACGCACGCGAGACCTGTTCGGATTCCACTGGCTTGCCCAAGCGAACATCCGTCTGAGTGACTCCGGTCAATACCGGCAATGGCCCCGGCATCTGAGGCTGCAGAATTGTCCCATCCAGCAGCCGGAGCGGCCTCATGGCGACGGAGGTTCGATCGATCAAGAACATCGCGTCGGCTGAATCCCGACCCGGGACTTGCAAGCGGGCCACTGCGATGCGTTCCTCGATGTGGATGAGCAGCGTTTGGGGTAACATGCGCCGCACTTCCACCCGTCGCACCAATGGAATCGTTTCGAGTCTTCGCCTCACATCGTCCAGATCCACGGACAACAAGTTTTGCCCCATCCGCACAGACGCAAATTGGATCACCTGTTGCGTGGTCAGTCCGCCGTCGTCTTCGACAACGATCTGAGCCACGGCAAACCGCGGATTTTCAAACACAAGTTTTCCCGCCGCGAACTTCACAAATCGATACATGCCGTAGCACGTCAGCATAAACACCGCTGCTGCCGCCACAATGGCCGCCATCCAGCGCAGTCGCCGATGCAACCGCCCCTGCGTCTGGACTTTCACGTCCAGCAGGTATTGCTGGCGCTTCTTCTTTCGATTGCCGAGTTTCATCATAGACCTTACGCCGCGACAGCCGCCTCGCGACGCGACAGTGCCATCTCCACCATCCGGACGCAAACATCTTGCATGCTCAGCCCGGCGGCACGCGCCGCCTTGGGTAACAAACTGTTGGTGGTCAGCCCTGGAATTGTGTTCACCTCCAACACAGACAGTTCACCCCTGTCGCTTAGCATTACATCGACCCGTGAAAAGTCCCTGCATCCCAAACATTGATGCGCACGTAACGCGAGGTCTTGAACCCGGGCAGTTGTCAACCGATCCAGTGGTGCAGGAACAATTTCCTCGGCCTCGCCCGGTGTGTATTTCGCCTGATAATCAAAAAATCCGCGCTTCGTTCGTATCTCAACGACGGGCAGTGCCCTGGTGTCGAGGATGCCGACTGTCAATTCGCGACCTCGAACGAACTCCTCCATGATTAACCGTTGATCGTACCGCCACGCCTCTTCACAGGCCTGTTGCAATTCAGAAAGTGACTGCACAATCGTGATGCCGACGCTCGACCCCTGCCTCGCGGGTTTGACGACCAAGGGCAATGGCATGGTCACCTCTGGCAACATTCCTCTTTCCGCCCTGACGTAGCGCGGAGTGGGAATGCCCGCGCCTTCAAAACGCTCCTTGGCGGCGACTTTGTCGAAGGCACAGGCACTTGCCTCAGGGTCAGAACCAGTGTACGGCACGCCGCGTTCTTCCAGGATTCGTTGAACCTGCCCGTCCTCGCCAAACGCTCCGTGCAATGCGATGAAAGCCACGTCCACATTGGACGGCAGCCAGCAATCGGCGTTCTGAACTGCCACTTCGCAAACTTGCGCGCCAGCGTTCAGCAACGCCTGCACGACCACGCCCCCGGACTTCAATGAAACCTCCCGCTCCTCTGAAGCCCCCCCCATCAACACTGCCACACGCAGCCGTTTCATTTGTCGCTCCCCAAAATCATCACTTCGGTTTCAAGTTCGATTCCGCGTTCCTGTCTGGCTCGGTCACGAATCATCCCAATCAAGCTCAGGACGTCGGTCGCCGTCGCGCCCCCCTCATTCACGATAAAATTGGCATGGACATTGGACACCCGCGCGCCGCCCACACTGGTTCCTTTCAGGCCGAGCTCCTCGATGAGCCGCCCCGCTGGAATCGCCTCGGGGTTCTTGAAGATACATCCCGCGCTTGGCTTGGCGGGCTGGCTTGACCAGCGCTTTTGTTCAAACGTCCTTAATTTTTGTTCAATTGATGGACGTGGAGTTTTCTCTCCCCGCAGAATTGCGGAAAGGACAACGTGGCTGGCAAAAATCGGGCAACTGCGATACGACACGGGCAACGTTTCAGTCGCGGCGTCATAGATCTCACCGGAATAGCTGACGTACCTCACCCACTCCACCACGTCAAATATCTGGCGCCCCATCGCGCCGGCGTTCATGCGCAGCGCCCCACCCAGTGACCCGGGAATTCCCTCCAGGAATTCCAGTCCTCCCAGCTCCTGCTTCCTTGCGAGATTGACAATGGCCTTCAGGCGCGCGCCGCCCCGGGCGATCAACCGTTCACCATCCACTTCAACTCGTGTGAACTCGTCACTGCAGAGTTGGACGACCACCCCGCGAATGCCTCCATCGAGCACGAGCAGGTTCGTCCCGCGCCCGACGATCGTCACGGGAATCTCACGCACGTGACAATAATGTAACAACCGTGCCAAGTCCCTTTCATCGCATGGCTCTGCCCAAAATTCCGCCTGGCCCCCGACCTTCAGCGACGTGTGCCGCGCCATCGGTTCACTGGCACGTACTTTGGACTTCTCGGAGAGCAAAACCTGAAGATCGGCTCGAATATCCATCGGTTTCCTCGTTTGATCCAGGATGTTAGGTCCCAGCATCGAAAGCTTTTCGGCGACGTTGTGGGCCACCTTGTAGATGTCACCCGCTCCCATGGTCAACAGCAGGTCACCGGGCTTGGCCTCCAGGAATAGTTTCTCTGAGAGTTTCTCGAAGTCCGGTTCGTACACGACTGCGCTCTGCCCCGCGGCGATGACGGCGTTGACAATCGTCTTGCCACTGACGCCCTCGATCGGTTTCTCGCTGGCAGAGTAAATGTCGGTCAGAAACAATTTGTCCACCCCCTGAAAGGCAGTGGCAAACTGGTCGCGTAGCGCCTGTGTCCGCGAATAGCGATGGGGCTGAAACGCGGCGATGATCCGTTTGAATCCCAGACCACGAGCTGCCGCAATCGTGGCGCTGACTTCCGTCGGGTGATGCGCGTAATCGTCCACAATAACGACACCCCCGTCGTCGAACCGCCGATCAAACCGGCGCCTGGCACCGGTAAACAACGCGAGTGCCTCCGCCACTTTATCGAATGGCACGCCCAGTTGATCCGCCACAGCGACCGCAGCCAGGGCATTCACAACGTTTTGCCGGCCCGGAATAACCAGTTCGATGGCCCCGATTTGCTGATCACGACACGCTACCGTAAACCGGCTGCCGCGAGAGGTCGGTTCAATGTGGAGGGCGCGATAGTCCGCCGTCTCGGCAAGCCCGAATGAAATTGCCGTGCGAAGGGGTTTCGCCAGCGCGATGCAGTTGGGACAATCAGCGCAATAGAATACCGCTTTCAACGTGCTGGACATGAAACTCTCGAACGTCGCCAGCAATCCGTCCATCGTGCGATGGAAGTCGAGGTGCTCTGACTCAATATTCAGGCAGACGGCGTATTCGGGTGTGAACCCAATAAGCGTTCCATCACTTTCATCGGCCTCAGCGACGAAATATTTCCCGCCGCCGATTTGCGCATTGCTTCCCAAGACTGGCACATGCGCGCCGACACAATAGCTGGGGGCGCTGTCGCTGCGCGTCAACGCGTACGCAATCATCGACGTGGTCGTTGTCTTCCCGTGCGTCCCGGCGACGGCGATATTGTCCCCGTGGTTCATCAACGCCGTCAGTAACGTCCCGCGGCGTACGCAGGGAATTTTCATTTCGGCCGCGGCCTTGAGTTCCTCGTTCTCTTCGTTGACAGCCGATGTATAGACAACCAGCTCCGTATTGGGAGCGATGTGACCGGCGGCGTGCCCTTTGTGAATCTTTCCCCCAAGCTCCTTCAAGCCCTTTGTTTCCCCGTTCGGGGCCAGGTCGGAACCGGTAACGATATGTCCCTGTTGCAAGAGAATTCTCGCCAGGCCACTCATCCCGATGCCGGCAATCCCAATGAAATGCACGTACCGTGGGCCATGACCAAGGAATTCAATCAATTGTTGCTTAGTTAGCATAGTGCTCAATCAACATGGCAATGCGTTGCTCTGCGTCCGGCATGGCAAGCGTCAGCGTCGCCGCGGCCATCCGGGCCCGTTGCCGGTCATCCTTTAACAATCCTACGATTGCCTCAGCGAGACGTTCACCTGTTGTTCCATATAACTGAGGAACCTGCTCCTGTTCGATAAGTTGCGCCGCGCCTGCCTGTTCGAAAGCCCGCGCATTGTGCAACTGGTGGTCGCCTGCCGCGTGCGGAAATGGAAGGAGTATCGAAGGCAATCCAAATGTGGCTATCTCGCTCAGCGTAGCCGCGCCGGAACGGCCGATCACCAAATCGGCCGCGCTATACGCCAACTCCATCTGATTGCAAAAACTCATCACCTTCGCCAATTGTCCATTCTTCTTATATGTTTCGCGCACAACTGACTCATCGCGCGTTCCGGTCAAATGCACAAACTGTGTCCGGTCTCTCCACGACCCAAGCCGGGGCAATGCACAGCCCATCGCTTCGTTGATCGCGTGGGCCCCTTGACTGCCCCCAGCAACCAAAATCGTCAGCCGCCCGCGCTCCAACCCAAGCTGCTCATGCACATCCGCCACTTTGCCACGCCGCAGCGCAGATCTTATCGGCGTCCCCGTGACGGTCACGGGCTTGCGTCCGAAAAACCGTGCGCATTCGGCCATTCCAAGGGCCACATGGTCCGCCCATCTGCCCGCCCAGCGGTTCGCCTTGCCAGGCACCGCGTTTGATTCATGAATCAACGTCCGCGTCCCCCGCCAGCGCGCCGCCAGTACCGCTGGCGCGGAAGTGAAGCCGCCCATTCCGAGCACAGCATCGGGTTCAAATTCGCCGTAAACGTCCGCGCAATCCTTTATTGCCCGAGTCAAGTGGTGACAAAAATGAATCAACCGGCGTGATCCGTCCCAGCCGACCGCCGAAACCGCGCGTACGTCGACTGGGGAAGGGCCGGAGCAAATTGTCGATGCAGTCAAGGCCGTGGAATCGACTGCCTTGTCGGAGACGAGCAATCTGACTTGGTGTTGGCGCGAGATCAGCGCCTCCGCAACCGCCAGGCCAGGGAACAAGTGTCCCCCTGTCCCACCGCATGCGATTATTACTTTCATTCATCGCACCTTCTCTCCATTGCTTGTCTAGGTCACCTGCTCACGGCGCGCAAAAAATTCCTGATCCTCGCCGGGCGAAACCGCCACGCCGTGGCGGAATATGCTTAGTAAGACGCCCACCGCGATGAGGTTCATCATCAAATTGGAACCACCAAAGCTGATGAACGGCAGTGGCAATCCCTTCGTGGGCAGCCACGCCGTCACCACGCCGATGTTGATCAATGCTTGCAATGCCACCAACAGCGAGATACCCAAACCAAGATATTGTCCGTACAGATCCGACGCCTTCAGGCTGATGCACACCCCACAGGCAACCAGCAGTGCAAAACACCCCAGCACCGCCAGTGTCCCAATCAGACCTAATTCCTCGCCGATAATCGGGAAGATAAAATCCGTGTGCGCTTCGGGCAGGTAGAACATCTTCTGCCGGCTGTTGCCTAATCCCAAGCCGTTGATCCCGCCCGATCCGAACGCAAGAATCGCCTGCCACACTTGATAGCCCGGACCTTGCTTGTACTTGTCCAAGTCCATGAACGCCATCAATCGCGCCGCACGCGTCGGATTGTGAATCACCAGCGCCGCGAATGCCCCAATACCGCTCAAAGCCGTCGGTATAAGAAACCGCCACTGCACTCCCGCCACAAACATCATGGCGAAGGCGACTGCCGCCAGCAGCGCCGTCGATCCGAAGTCCGGTTCGGCCAGCACGAGGATGAGAAACACCCCGACGACTCCCATCGGCACGGCAAAACCCCGGTTGAACTGGTCGATCCTGCGTTTCTCCTTTGCGAGCCAATGTGCCAGCCATACGACCAGCGCCAGCTTCGCGAATTCGGACGGCTGAAATCGCATCCCGCCCGCCCCGAGCCAGCGCCGGGCACCCCCGACTTTGATTCCCACATGCGGCACCAGGACGATGACGAGCAACAATGCCGAGATCACCAGGGGCGGTGCACTCAGGCTGCGCAGTTTCTGGTAAGGAACACTGGCCGCCACCGCGCAGCCCACGCCGCCGAACACCATCCAGGCAAGTTGCCGTTTCAGCAAATAATACGGATCGCCGTAACGGTCCCTGGCCTGCAGCGCGCTGGTGCTGAACAGCATGACGACACCGATCGTCAACAGCATCAGCGTCACCAACAGCAGCGTGATGGCTACCTTATTCACGGGCCACGTTCCCTCTTTGTCGGATTACTAGTTGTTCAGACTGGTGGTCGCCGCCGGAACAATTGGCGCCGCCACAGCGGGCGTTGCCGGAGCACTCGGAGTTGGAGCAGAACTTGCCGCTGCCGCGGGCTGCGTCGTCAGTGGCTGCCCGGAGGGGATCACCAATTTCTCGCCGACGTAGATCCGTTTTGCATCGGTGATGTTGTTTATCTTCATCAAGTCGTCCACCTTCACGCCATACTTCTTGGCGATGATGGCAGGTGATTCGCCGGCGTCCACATAATGCACCGTCTGACCGTTCTCCACAGCCGTTCCCGGTTCATGCCAGTCTGAATACGATGCGGTTGCGATGCCCGCGTTCACTGTCGGCTGCGGACTGCCTTTGCTGGCCGTGGTCATTGTGGCGCCGGCGGGTGTGGTCGCGGACGGGATGTGAAGCTTCTGACCAACCTTGAGAGAGTCGCTGCTGAGGCTGTTTGCCTGTTTCAACGCTGCCACACTAATATTCTGTGTGCGCGAGATCTTCCAGAGCGAGTCGCCCGACTTCACGATGTACATTTGACCACTGCTGTCAGAAGCAGCTTCGCCTGTAGTCGATGCCGCCGAGGCTGTGGTCATGATTGACCCTGTGTCCGCCTTGGCAACCGTGGGAACCTGCAGTTTCTGGCCTGCTTTCAACGCGCTGGTCTTGGTGATGTTGTTAGCGCGAGCCAGGTCTCCCATACTGACACCTTCAGCCTTGGAGATTTTCCAGAGCGAATCGCCCTTCTTGACCACATAGATCCGCGCGGTTGTCGCCGGGCCAGTCACAGGTGCCGCACTGGCAACTGTTGGAGCCGGAGCGGGTGTGGTGGGTGTCATGTTCGGCGTCGGCGCCGAGGCGTCCACAGGCTGAGGCACTGGCTGAGCCGTCGCATTGGCGGCTGTCTGCTCGTCCGCCGGGGTCCCGTTGTCCGCCAAACTATCGGCGGCAGGCGCCTTCGAGCGAGCGCAACCCTCGAATATGAAGATGCCTCCTATCACCAGCACGTGGAGGGCAACTACGATGAGTACAACTTTCGATACTTTCATTTGATCCTTTCGTTTCGTTTTCGTTATGTTTGTTTTGTCTACGTTTGCTCCCACGCGTGAGGAGCGTGGTTACTGCAAGTCCAACACATGACGTTTGAATTCGTCACCGCGATGTTCATAGTTTTCGAACATGTCAAAGCTGGCACAGGCCGGCGACAACAACACTGTGTCGCCGCTGCGAGCACGGCTTGATGCCACGCTCACGGCTTCCGCCATCGAAGACGCACGCACGCACGGCACTGCTTTTTCCCACGCGCGGCAGATTCTGTCCTGGGTCTCTCCGATGACAACTGCCAGTTTGACTTTTTCAGCAACCACCTCCTTTATTGTGGAAAAATCCAATCCCTTGTCGCGCCCGCCAGCGATCAACACCGCGGGTCCGGCCAGCGACCGCAACGCTTTGTTCACTGCGTCTGTATTTGTCGCTTTCGAGTCGTTGATGTAGGTGACGCCATCGATGCAGGCCACGAATTCACACCGATGCGGCTGCGGGCAATACGAACAAATCGCATCCCGCATGTGCGCAACAGGCAACTTCATCGCCAGTCCAGTGGCCAGGGCTGCCAGCACGTTCTCCGCATTGTGCTGTCCGCGCAGGTTTGTCTCGTCCATCCGCATAAGAATTCCCCGGCACTCTGGCAATCGGCTCCAAATCGTCTGTCCATCCACCCAATCCAGCCAAACGTCCGCTTCCTGACCCCATGCGCTGATGGTGATGATCCGAGACTTGATCGCGCAGCCGACCTTCCGCGCCCATTGCAACGCCTGCACGCTGATGACTGCGTAATCCTCGTCCGTCTGATTCATGAAAATCCGCGCCTTGGCTTTGGCGTAGTCTTCCATCGAGGAATGGCGATCCAAATGGTCCGGCGTCAGGTTCAACCACACGGCCACATCCGGACGAAACTGGGCGGTTTTTTCGAGCTGGAACGAACTTGTCTCCAGCACGAGTGCATCAAGACCGGCGGTTTCGTTCACGGCATCGGAGAAGGCATGGCCGTTGTTACCGGCGGCGTTCGCCCGCTTGTCGCAGCCTTCCAGCAGGGCGGCGATTAATTCCGTCGTCGTCGTTTTCCCGTTCGTGCCGGTAACAGCAACCACCGGACACAGGCAGAATCGATAGGCCAGCTCCAATTCGCTCAACACAGGGGTCTGACGTGTCGCCAAGTCGCGCACAATCGGACGCTCCGGCGCGATTCCCGGACTGAGCACAGCCAAATCGAAACGCGTCGAAGGATCGAACCGATTACCCAGCTCAACTCGAATGCCGAGCTGGCGCAGCCGGCTGGCTCGTTCCTCCAAAATCTTCCCGTCGCCCTCGTCACGGACGACAACATGCGCACCATCGCGCTGCAGCAACGAGGCTGCCGCCATTCCGCTGCGGCCCAATCCCAGCACGACCACGTTCTTGTTCTTCAACTCTGCCGTCTGCATTGTCATTTACCTCAGTTTCAGCGTTGCCAACCCGAGCAACGCAAAGATGACCGACAACACCCAGAACCGCGTGGTGACTTTTGTTTCCGACCAGCCGCGCAGCTCGAAATGATGGTGCAAGGGGGCCATCGCAAAGATCCGTTTGCCGCGCAGCTTGTAACTCGCGACCTGTAATACGACCGAGCCGGCTTCCATCACGAAGATGCCACCGACGATCACCAGCACCAGTTCCTGCTTGATCATCACGGCGATGGCGCCGATCAGACCACCGATCGCGAGCGAGCCCGTGTCACCCATGAACACCTGGGCCGGATGACAATTAAACCAAAGAAATCCCAGGCTCGCTCCGACCAGCGCCGCGCACACGACCGTCAATTCACCCGCGCCCACCACATGCGGCACCTGTAGGTAGGCAGAGAAATTCCTGTTGCCGGAAACAAATGTCATCACGGCATACGTCAGCGCCACCGTTAACGTGCAGCCGGTGGCGAGACCGTCCAATCCATCGGTCAGATTCACCGCGTTGGAGGAACCCACGATCACCACGACCACGAGGAGCAGTGTCCACCAGCCCATGTCCACGATGAGCGGCTGTTTGACGAAAGGCACCATCAGCGTGCGCGCCGTCACATTCAGTTGCGGGTCGAGCAACAAATAGCCGCCCACGAACAAGCCCAATCCGATTTGGTAAAACAATTTGGTCCGCGCCCGCATCCCGGCGGTTTTTTGCGCGCTAACTTTGGCGTAATCGTCCAGAAACCCAACCGCACCCAGCCAAATGAGGGTTGCCAGGCTGAGCAGGACAAGATGACTGGTCGGGCGGGCCCACAACAACACAGAGTCCACGACGGCCCATATAATCAGGATACCGCCCATCGTTGGGCAGCCCTTCTTCTTGCTGTGACTTTCCGCCAACCCGGGCAAATCGTCGTCGCCGCGGATCGGTTGCCCCAGCTTCAGCTCCGCAAGCTTGCGGATCATCCACGGCCCCGAGACGACGCAAATCAACAGCGCCGTCACCGCCGCAAACACGGCGCGAAACGTCGTGTACTGGAATACACGTAACGGCGAGAACCACGCCGTCCACTCGCTTAAGTAGTAAAACATCTCCTCCTTGTAACTGCCAACCACCCCGCTTCAGTCGGGGTAATGAAATCAACCGCTTGACTAGAACGACTCTAAAATCTTCTCCAACTGCAGCTTGCGCGAGCCTTTCAGCAGTACGATGTCGCCTTCATGCGCCAGCGAGTGCAGCGATTCCGCTGCTTCGGTGGCACTCCCCACGGGCAACACACGATGCATTTCCATCCCTGCATCGACCGCTGCTTCTGCGATCCATTTGGCCGTCAGTCCAACCGTAACCAATGTGGCCAAACCGCTGTTGGCGGCCATGGCCCCGATATCGAGGTGCGCACGCTGCGCGTGCTCGCCCAACTCCAGCATGTCACCCAGCACGGCAATCTTGCGGCCCGCGCAGGGCGTCTCGCGTATCGCGTGCAGGGCCGCTTTCATGGACGGCACGTTTGCGTTGTAGCAATCGTTGACAAATCGCACGCCGCCCACCATGACCTGCTCCATCCGCATTTCGGGATACTCGACCGTCTCGAGACCTTCGCGGATTTCGTCGAGATCCATGCCTTGCATGTACCCGACGGCTGCAGCCTGCAGCGCGTTGTAAATCTGATGCCGACCCAGCGTCTTGAGCCGTACGACAACATCTTCGCGTTTCTTGGCGATGTTGAGCCGAAACTTCACATCCCCGTTAATCTTGATGTCGCTGGCGCGCACGTCCGCAAAATTGTCGATGCCAACCGTAATAACCGTCGCGCGGGTGCGGGCCCGCAATTCCTGGCACCACCTGTCGTCGGCGTTGAGCACCGCCAAGCCGTCACCGTTGCGCGGCAAATACTCGAGCGGCGTGCCTTCCTCTTGAGCCACGCCGGCCTCGTCACTGAGGAATTCCACGTGCGCGAGACCAATGTTGGTAACAATGCCGATATCCGGCCGCACCAGCTCCGCAAGCACGCGCATCTCGCCCGGATGGTTCGACCCCAACTCGAATACGCCGAAATCGTGGCTGTGGTCCAGTGCCAGCAGACTGAGCGGTGCGCCAATATGGTTGTTGTGATTGGCGATGGTCTTAACGACATTGAACCGTTGGGCCAGCACTGAGGCGATCATCTCTTTGGTCGTCGTTTTGCCGCTCGCGCCACTAATGGCAATGACGCGGGTTGTGGGGGGCATCAGTCGGCGGTAGTTCGTTGCGAGTTTGTGCAATGCGGTGAGGGTGTCTTGCACTTGGAGAAGCGCCAAGGCACTAGGCGAGTTCATTGCACTGGTAGGATTCGAGACTACCGCCGCGGATGCCCCCCGACTGGCTGCATCCGAAATGAATTCATGTCCGTCGAACCGCGGGCCGCGTAGCGCAATGAAACAGTCATCGCGACCAAGCGCGCGTGTATCGATGCTAATGTGCTGCACCAACCGGTCCGGGTCGCCCCGAAGCAATTTGGCTTCGCACAGATTTGCCAATTCGTCTAAGCGCACTGTTTCCACCGTGTCCGGATTTGACTGAAATGTTCTTCCACCACCTGCCGGTCGTTGAATGGCACGACCGTGTCCGCAAATTCCTGGTACGCCTCGTGGCCTTTACCCGCGATCAAGATGGCGTCGCCAGGCCGCGCGATGGCCAGCGCCCGCTCAATCGCTTCGCGCCGGTCCACGATCACCTGGTAACGGCTTTGTGCACCGGCCGGGAAGCCCTTCTCAATCTGGCGCAAAATCTCGCGCGGGTCCTCGGTCCGGGGATTGTCGCTGGTCAGAATCGAAAAATCCGCCAGTTCGCGTGCCGCGCGGCCCATTGGTTCACGTTTGCCGTGATCGCGGTCACCACCGCAACCGAATACAACGATCACCCGGCCCTTGGTCAACTCACTGACGGTTGCCAGCACGTTGCGCAAGGCATCCTCTGTGTGGGCGTAATCCACATACACGCGGAACTCGTCATTGACGGGCACCGGTTCCAGACGACCGAGGACGGGCCGCATTTGTGACAGCGCCTGTTCGATCGTCTCCAGGTCGATTCCCAGCGACAGACACGCGCTGATCGCTGCCAGTGCGTTATACACGTTGTACCGGCCGATCAAGGGCAGGAAGATCGGCATCGCACCGCGCGGTGTGCGAACGACAAAATACGTTCCGTCCGCCGACACACGAACGTCCTGAGCGCGGATGGCCGCCTCACATGAGACGCCGTACGTCAATACGGCGTTTTCCCCACCCATGTGTGCGATCAATCTGCGCCCGTACTCGTCATCCGCATTTATCACCGCGCGGCCGCGCTTTTGCATTGCCCCAAGCATGGTGAACAGCTTGGCCTTTGCTTCGAAATAGCTCTGGAGCGTCCCATGGTAATCTAAATGGTCCTGGGAAAGATTGGTGAAAATCGCCACATCGAAATCGATGCTGTCCACACGGTGCTGGTCCAGGGCGTGTGAACTGACTTCCATCGAGACCGCGCCGCATCCCGCATGCAGCATCTGGTTCATCATGTCTTGAATCTCGACCGACTCCGGTGTCGTGCGCCAGGCGGGGATGATCCGCTCTCCGATCTCGTAGTGCACCGTGCCCAACAACCCGGCGCTTACGCCCGTCGCTTCCAGGATCGCCTTGATCATAAATGCGGTCGTGGTCTTGCCATTGGTGCCGGTCACGCCGATGACCCTGAGCTGTTGCGAGGGCCGGTTGTAGAAACTGGCTGACGCCACCGCCATCGTGTGGCGCGTGTCTGAAACGGTGATCCGCGTGGCCCTTGGGTTGTACCCGCATTGCTGCTCGAGAACGACAGCCGACGCGCCCCGATCAATTGCCGCTTCGACATAGTGATGCCCGTCCGTGTGTACGCCGCGCACAGCCACGAACAGATTCCCCGGCATCACGCGGCGCGAATCGTAGGTGATGCCCGTGATGTCCCTGTCCAGCGGGCCGTCCACAGCCAGGGGCTTTACGGTTTGGATGAGTTCAGTGAGTTTCATGACAAGCTCGCCAGTTTCTTTGAATCGGCGGTCGGTTGAGGTGGAATTCCCAAATATTGCGCCACTTTTTCGGCGACTTCGCGGAACACAGGACCGGAAACTGAGCCCCCGTAAAACTCGCCGCCCTGTGGATCATCCAAGGACACCAATATGGAAATCTCAGGGTCGTAAGCGGGCAAATAGCCGATAAATGACGAGTAATACTTGCGAACATATTGTCCGTTCTCAACCTTCTGCGCGGTTCCCGTCTTGCCGGCCACGTCGTAGCCTTCGACTGCAGCCTTGGGCGCAGTGCCTTCCGGAGTCACCACCTTGCGAAGGGCGGATGTCATCAACATGCTCGTGCGAGGAAGAACGCATTGGGCAACCTGTTGCGGCTGTCCCTGCATGATGATGTGACCCTCCTGGTCCACAACGCTCTTGATGATCAGCGGCTTCATGAGTCGTCCGCCATTGGCGACGGCATTCATCGCCATCAACATCTGCAGGGGTGTAACGGCAATCTCATGCCCCATGGGTATGCGCGTGATTGAAAGCTGGCTCCAGCGCGACAAGGGATGGGCAATGCCGGAAACTTCAGCAGGCAGCGCAATGCCTGTCTTGCGCCCAAATCCATAGCGCGTAATATAGTCATACAACTTCGAAGGCCCCATTCGCAGGCCAACCTTGGCGGCGCCGATATTGCTGGAATGGAACAGGATTTCCTCGACACTGAGCACACCGAACGGATGCGCGTCGTGCAACATCCTCCCGGCGTACAGAAATGCGCCGTTCTCGCAGTCAAACCGATCTTCGAGGTTGACGATGCCTTCGTTCATCGCACCCGAGCACACCACAATCTTGAAGGTCGAGCCGGGTTCCGCCACATCGCTGATGCAGCGGTTGCGCCGCGCATCGGCGGGAGCGCTTGGATCATTGGGATCGAAGGTCGGACGGCAACTCATGGCGAGAATTTCGCCTGTCTTCGGTCGCGAGATGATGATCACGCCCGCCTGGGGCTTGTTCGCAATCATCGCCTTTTCCAACTCCGTTTCGGCGATATGCTGAACGACCTGATCAATGGTCAGTACCACATTGTATCCGTCGCGCGGGCCGACTTCTTCGTCACGGAGCGCGCGGATCTCCCTGCCCTTGCGGTCACGCTCAATCACCTCGTAGCCTGCAACGCCTTGCAAATACTGATCCATCGAGGACTCAATCCCCTGCACGCCTTTGTGGTCGGAGTCCACAAAACCAAGCACGTGACTCGCAAGTGGGCCATTAGGATACGAGCGCAGGAATTGATCTTCGAAAAGAATCCCCTTGAATTTCAGGTCACGAATCTGTTGCGCGGTGTCCTCATCAACCTTCGTTTTGAGACGGACATAGCGGCCATCGCCGCTGAGTTTGGCGACAAGGCCCGCTTCGTCCATCTTCAGAAGCGGCGCCAGCTTGCGGGCAATCACGGTCGCTTGCGTCGCCGTAACGCTTGGGTCAGCCGTGACGATGCGGACCGACTCGCTGTTGGCCAATAAATTCCCGTTGGCATCGAGAATTTCGCCGCGGCGGCCTTGCCGATGCACAATTGTCTCTCGATTCGCCTGGGCTTGAGCGGCCAATTCCTTGTGACGCAACACGTGCAACTCGAACAGACGCACGCCGAGGACGCTGAACGTCAATGAGACGCCCACCATCACAATCAGAGCCCTGGACCTATGGGTTAGTGCCTTCATCGTTGTGCGACCAACCTGCTTGCGGACTTCCGCGACAGCGTTTGGGCCTGCATTGTCGTCGCGGGGGTGAACCTCATATCCCACTCGGGACCGGGTTCATAAAGTCTCACCACCTGGTTTTCGCGCGGCGAGACGAGTCCGAGATTGTATTGCTGGCAGCGGTCTTCCAGAAACGCGGGTGATTTTAACTGCGCCACCTGGGAGGCGAGCATGGCGTTACGCTTCTCGGCGGCCAACAGCGCGGATTCGCGTTTCTTGATCTCGTCGCCGAGCTTGTATATCTGGTTTTTCTGCCAGACGTAGCCGATCCCGACACCGGCGATGCAGACACAAGTCATCACCGACTTGGCCACGGTGCCAAACTGCAACGGCCCTCGCTTGCGATTACGTTTCATGCTTCCAAATCTTCGAGGGGCCGGCCTCCTTGCCGACCCCCGGGGTTCCCCACCCCCAATTTCAATCCTAAATCCTTTCCGCCACGCGCAGCTTCGCGCTTCGGGCGCGCGGGTTCTCTCGAATCTCCGCTTCCGATGCGGTGATCGGCTTGCGGGTCAACGTGCGCAGCACTTCCTTTTGACCGCAGGCGCAGACGGCCAATTCCGGCGGACAAACGCATCCCCGGCTCATGGCCACGAAAAACTGTTTCACGATGCGGTCTTCCAGCGAATGAAAGGAGATGACCGCGATCCGCGCGCCTGATTTCAGGTGGCTGGTGGCGGTTTCCAAACCGCGCTTCAAATTGTCCAGCTCGTTGTTCACCTGGATGCGCAGCGCCTGGAACACTCGCGTGGCCGGATGAATGTGGCCCCGCTTCGGGCCGGCGACGCGCTCGACGAGCCGCGCCAGTTGTCCTGTGGTTTCCAACGGATGCTCCTCGCGCGACGCCACGATATCTCGGGCAATCGCTCGGGCACGTCGTTCTTCGCCGTACACGCGAAAGATCCGGGCCAGTTCCTCCAGGCTGGCAGAGCGAAGTACATCCCGAGCGCTTGCCCCAATCTGTTGGCTCATGCGCATGTCCAATGCTCCTTCGCGCTGAAAACTAAAGCCGCGCGATGGCTCATCGAACTGGCGCGAACTCACGCCCAAGTCGAACAACATTCCGTCCACCGTTGTAATCCCCAAACTCATCAAGACTCGATCCATCTCCACGTAACTGGCGCGCACCAGTTGCACGCGCGCCCCAAATTCACTCAGCCGTTCGCGGCTGGCCGCGATGGCCTCATCGTCCCAATCCAGCCCAATCAACTGTCCGTCCGGCACACAGGCACGCAGAATCTCTGCTGCGTGTCCTCCACCACCGACGGTGCAGTCCACGTACAATCCGCGGCTTCGCGGCCGCAACTGGGTTACTACCTCCTTGAGCAGAACAGGCGTGTGGTAGGTCATTCGGAAGCCCGAACCGGCAAGAAATCCATACACCCGACTCCGATTCGACCCTCCCGCAACCTCCTCCGCCATCCCACCCCTGGACTCCCCCAGCCCAGTGTCATCGCCCCACTCAACCGCACCCTCCCCTCCCCGTGAGTCCCCCTCACGGACGTGCAGCTCGATGACTTCCTAATACCCGACTAACCAAGTGTCCCAGACTCGCGCCCAACCATGGACGCGATCCGGAACGGTCCCGTTTAACGTTCTGCGTCGCGTACCCGACGCCCGGATCAACCATGTCCGCCGCCATCTCCGGCAACGAACCGGCTTGTGCTCCCAAAATAATCCCGCCACCTGATGGAACGGCAGACGCCACGCGCCGGGCTGCGGAATTGGTCTCCCGCACGGCACGGCCATCCAGCTTGGGAAAGGGACTCATCTGCGGCAGGCGAAACCGGCGCGACTCATCACCCAAATTGGTCAGGCTTCTGCTCAAACTTAAAAAACCGGTCATTTCTGTGCCACCCATAATTCCGCCTCAAAGTCCTAATTGCTTTGCCGCTTCCGCAAAATTCTGCATCCCATCACGATCCACTTCCGCCCACCGACTGGGCGACCAAATCTCAAACCGTGTCAACACGCCGACCAGGACAGCTTCCTTCTCAATGCCTGCATGCCCCAGCAACTGCTCCGTGAGCGCAATGCGCCCCTGCTTGTCACAGGGCGTTCCATGCGCCCGGGAGGCAATGACTCGGAGCACCGCGCGGCGATCGTACTCGCCAATGGAGATGTCGTCGGCGCGCTCCAGCATCTTGTGCATCGCCGCGGCAGGCAGGACGACCAGACAATTCTTCGGGTCGGGGAGCAGATAAAACTCCTGCGATCGTCTCGCGGCGGCCCGCCACTTGGCCGGTATCGCCACCCGATTCTTCTCATCCACGGTGTGCCGAAACGTTCCAAGAAACACCGTCCTTGTTAGTGCCTTGACCATGGGAGTCGTGATCCCTCCTTGGTGACCACCATTCCCCTCTTTGGGAACCATTATTCCCCACAACGCCCCACATTGAGCCACAACATTTTTTTCGTGTCAACAACTTTTGTGAAAATCTAGCAAACTTTTTTGGCCGAATTGTCCTCAGCCGCGTCCTACCCCGCCAAACAGAAAAACCAACGGCCGCCACGCGCGATCACGCCAGCATCGTTCGTTGTGCTCACCGCCTTTGTCCTCGAAATACATCAAATCCTTCCCCACCCGCCAGCCTCGCGCCAAATATGCGTCCCGCACTTTGCGCGTCAGCGGCGCGCTGTCCCTCACCGTTCCGCAATCCAGATAAATTTTCAGATCCTGATGTTCCCGTTGCGCGAGAAAATCCACAAACGATTTTCCGGCGCGGTCTCTTACCTGAAACGCGCCCGACATGCAGGCCGCCTTGCTGAACGTCTCGTACAACTTGTGCGCCATCCACACCGAGATCAGTCCGCCGAGCGACGAACCGAGCAGCGCGGTGTGTTCGCGATCTTTTTTTGTAGGAAATCTTCTGTCAATGTATCGCTTGACGACGTCGCATACATAGTTGGCGTACGCGTGGTCGAGAACGTCGTCGTAGGATTTTCCAGGCGAGTAATCACGATAACGTGCATCGCTGTTGGGAATACCCACGAGGATCAGTGGCTCGATTTTTCCCTCGTACGTCAGCTGATCGACAATCTTGTTCAGGTACCATCCGCCGTGGCCGAAGCAGGCATGGGGATCGTCCCAGATGTTTTGTCCGTCCTGACAATACAGCACCGGGAACCGGCGGCGATGATCGTGTTCCGCCACCTCGGGCAGGTACACATAGATCGGCCGCGAGGCGATCCGGCCGAAACGCGGCATGATCCTGCTCGCATCGATTTCGTGAAAACGCTCGGACTCCGACACCCGAATCACACCTTTCTCGGAAACAGCGGCGCAACTTGTCCGATCTTCGTGCCCGCCGCCATACCGCCCCACGAGATCTCTTCAGACAGAAGACCCATCTTGCTGCCCACACCTAGTTGTTCGCGAATCTGGCCGGCGCGCGCCGGCATGAACGGCAGCACAGCCACCGAAATCAGCCGCACGGTCTCGGCCAAATTGTACAGGACCGAGTCCAATCGCGAGGCCTTGTCCGGTGACTTGGCCAGCGTCCACGGAGCACATTCTTCCACGTAGCGATTGGCGCGCCCCACGAGTTTCCAGATTTCCGCCAGCGCTTCGTTCAACGCCAGCCCGTCCATCCGCTCGCGATAGGCCGCCACGGCCTTCTCCGCGGTCGCGCGCAAATCGTCGTCCAGAGGATCCGTGGCGCCGGGATGCGGCACTTCCCCCTTGCGGTACCGTCCCATCATGGAAAGCGTGCGGTTGATCAGGTTGCCCAGATCATTGGCGAGATCGGCGTTGTAGACCTCGATGAATTTCGCCTCCGCGAAATCGCTGTCGTTGACGCCGAGCGGCCCGTTGCTGGCGAGGAAATACCGAAGGGCGTCCAGCCCGTACTCGGCCACGTAGCGGTCGATTTTTTCCAGGTCGACAAAGTTCCCCAGGCTCTTGCTCATCTTCTGGCCTTCACTGATCCAGAAGCCGTGCGCGTAAACCTGGCGCGGCAACTCGCGTTTCAACGCCATCAGCAACGCCGGCCAGATCACAGCATGAAACCAAAGAATGTCCTTCGCAATAAGATGGACATTCGCCGGCCAGAACTTGCGCCGCTCGTCTGTGTCCACCGTCGACAGATAATTGATCAGGGCGTCGATCCACACGTAGATGACGTGGTCTTCACTCCCGGGGACCTTGATCCCCCATTCGCCTGCGCCCATCCGTGAAATCGGCACGTCGTTGAGGCCTTCGCGGATTCGATTGATAACTTCATTACGACGCGCGTCGGGGCGGACAAACGTCGGCTGCTCCTCCAGAAGTTTCAACAACGCGTCGCTGTACTGGCTCAAGCGAAAGAAATAATTCTTTTCCTTCTTGCGAACGAGCGGCTTGCCGTTGATGGGCGATTTGTAGTCGCATTCCTTGGCCCTGTTCTCCGGCAAATATTCCTCCTGGCCCGCATCGTACCAGCCTTCGTAATCGCCGAGATAGACATCGCCCGTTTTCAGGAGTTCGCCGACGTATTGCTGGACCTTGACCTTGTGACGCTCCTGGCTCGTGCGGATAAAATCGTCGTTGCTGATCCCGAGCTTCTTGAACGTTTCCTGGAAGGATTGCGCGTTCTGGTCCGCCCACTGCAACGGAGTCAACCCCTGCTTCGCCGCAGACTCGACGACCTTTGCCGCGTGTTCATCCGTGCCCGTAAGGAAAAAGACCTCATCACCGCACAGTCGGTGATAACGCGCCACGATGTCCGCAATGGTCGTGGTGTACACATGACCAATGTGCGGCCGGTCGTTGACATAATAAATCGGCGTCGTAACGTAAAATCTCATGGGCGCGGAATCATCGCAGGTAAACGCAGGTGAGTCAACGGCATCACTTATTTCCGAGCCGCTCGAACAACGTGACAATCGCCAGAATACAAATCGCCTGAACGATCACGATCACCGCCCCCGTCATTTTCGCCCAGAGCAGGACGGTCGCCCCCAGCCCGAGTGTCAGCGTGATGAGGTAAATCAGCGTCACCGCCCAGCTTTGGGGCAATCCCAACCGCACCAGGCGGTGGGAAAGATGGTTCACGTCGCCCAGGTACACCGGCTCACCGTGCTGCATCCGGATCCACATCACCATCATCAAATCGAACAACGGCACCGCCAGCACCAGCAGCGGGATCAGCACGGGCAAAGGCGTTGGTTCCCCCTGTCGATAAAATGTTTGCATGATCGGCACCACGGCAAGCATGAACCCGATGAAGTGGCTTCCTGCGTCGCCCAAAAAAATACTCGCCGGCTTGAAGTTGCTCGGGAGAAACCCCAGTAACGCGCCCGCCAGCGCCGCGGCCAGCAGACAGACGAAATACTGATGCTGGACTCCCGCCACGAACGCAAACACCAGGGCGCAGACCAGCCCCACTCCCGCGCACAAGCCGTCCATGTTATCCAGGAAGTTCATTGCGTTGGTGATGGTCACGATCCAGAGAATCGTCAATACAAAGCTCGCGATCTTGCTGTGCATGAACAGGGTGATCCGGATCCCTGAGAGCCAGACGATCGCGGCGACGAAGAATTGCGCGAGCAGCTTGGGCCGCGCCTTCAGTTCCCGTTTGTCGTCATACGCCCCGAGCGCCACCATCAACAGCCCGCCCACCAGCACCACCACCAGCTTCGGCCACACGGAAAACGCGCCCTCGATGTGCATGCGCAGATCGGGATACTCGACAAACGGCAGGTCGAACTTCAATGCCAGCGGCAGGATGAAAACGTAATTGAACAAAACGTTTACCGCGAACGCGGCGAATACCGCAACGCCCCCCAGCAACGGCATGATTTGGGTGTGGATCTTGCGCTCCGAGTCCGGCTTGTCCACGTATCCCCATTCGTAGGACAAACGGATGAACAGCGGCGTGAACAACAGGGCCAGAACGAAACTTACATCGAATGCGTAAAAATAAACCAGCAGCCAGTGCATGATCAACCTGATGCGCGTGTGCGGGATAGCCGGCGGTACAACTCGTCAATTTTTTGCACCATCAGCGCCTCCGAAAACCTCTCCTTGACCAGTTCTCTGCCTCGATTGCCCATTCTAGCCGCCAGCGGTTTGTCCTGCAATAACCGAATCACCGCGTTCGCCAGGCCAATCGAATCTTCCGCGCGCACCAAAAACCCTGTCTCACCGTCCAGGCAGACTTCGCGCGCGCCGTCCACATCGAAGGCCGCCACTGGTTTGCCACAAGCCAGGGCTTGAGGCAATGTCCGCGGCAGTCCCTCCCGCAGAGATAGATGCACCAACACGTCCATTAACGCCAGATACTTCGGCATTTCGTCCGGCGGTATCAACCCGGTGAAAATGAACCGGTCGCGCAATCCCATCCGCTTCAAGGATCGCTCAAATCTCTCCCTGTAAATCCCGTCGCCGACCAGCAGAAACTTCACGTTCGGCACCGCCTCGACAATGCGCGGGGCGGCCTCGAACAGGTACTCGTGGCCCTTGAGCCGGAACAATCGCGCCACTTTGCCGACAACCAGATCGGAGTCCGACAAGCCCAGGGAAGCGCGCAGATTTGGATCAGGTTTTGCCCGCAGAAACGCCTCGACGTTCATGCCGCTATGGATCGTGACGTACTGCTTTGGTTTCCCAATGGCCGCGGTCAAATACTGCTCTGTCATCGCGTCGGCGACGGAAACGAATTGCGTTGTCCATTCCCCCGCCACTTGCTCGGCCCAGCGAAAGACCCAGTTGCCGATTGGATTCTGGTACCGATAGAATGACGGGCCGTGAATCGTGTGCACGATGATCGGCACTCCCGCCCATTTGGCCGCCAGCCGTCCGACGAATCCTGCCTTGCCGCTGTGGGTGTGGACAATTTGATACCGCTCACGGATGAACTGCCGTGCCAGGGCACGACAAGCGTTCAAATCCAAAAATGGATTCGGCTCGCGCCTCAATTCGTCCACCACGACGATGGGCACGCCGGCTTGCCTCGCCTGTTCGTACAACGAGCCCTCGGGACCGGTCTGCGGTCCGATGACCAGG
>CAZAQZ010000008.1:0-21880 GCA_964487175.1 uncultured Verrucomicrobiota bacterium
GGCGGACCGTCTTTTCCGGCCTCGGCGGCCTTGACCAGGTTGAAGACCTCGCGGGCTGTCACATAATGCAGCACGAACTTCCTGCCGTTATTGTAGGTATGCTGGAGATATTCGTGCATCGCCGTCGCGGATGGCCCGAAGGTGACATGGAAATTCTTCTCCTGGCAGCCGTGTGTGTGCACCTTCACGAAAACCCAATCGGGCCTGCCTTGCACGCCGATGCGCTGGCGAACCCAGTTGTCAATGCGCGCATGCGTGGCGGGCGAATGCCAGGCCACGTCGGCATTCTCAATGCGCGGCAGCAAACCGAACTTCCGGTCATGCCAGTTCAATGCCAGCGGACCTTGCACGAGAAGCAGGTCGCCGCTCGCCTGTGTGCCGACGCGCACATCCGCACCGGTGTCGTGTGATCTCGGTTTTTTGGGATCGTCCGTCGCGTAATAGATCGAATTGATCTTGCGGGTCTGGCATTCGCTGGGGGCGCTTGGCAGCGTGAAATCGGCGTAGCAACCCGTTTCACGCAATACTTGCAGTTCGTTGTTGACGCCGCACCAGCGGCCATCACGGCGCGAGTTGTCGAGACACCAGTTGCCATGAATGAATCCGTAGCGGGTGTTGCCGTCGCGGTCGGTGGTGAGATGGCCGTGGCTGCGCAGCTTGTTTTTGAAATCCTCGAGCGTGCGGCGCAGATTGTCCGCCGTATCGTTGTCGTGATGGAGATGAATCTCCACTTCGCCGTACCCGGCCGCGCAGAGCGCTGAGATTTCGTTGAGCAGTTCGAGCCGGTATTCCTCCGCCGGATAAAAAAACGTGTGTTGCGGCGGGCGTCCGTCGGCGTCACGGAACCGGTCGGCCAGCTTTGGATATTGCGAGCGCCATTGGCGGACACGTTCGAGTCCCTTGTCGGGGGAAGCGCCGAGCCAGAGCGGTTCATAGTGGTCGACGAAGCAGAAGAAGACGTGCGTGGGCGGCGCAGCATCGCGCGGGATCGACCGCGCGAGATAGGCCGGCAGCCAGATGTGGATGTTTTTCAGCATGTCACCGGGCGGTGCGTTTCCACGCGGCTTGTTGCGTCCCCGTGATGAACCGGAAGAAGCCGAGCAACAGTGCCAGATTGATCGTGACGAAATAGTAGGGCGCGTTGAAGAGGGTGATTTTCATTCGCCGCAGCAGCGCACCGAGGCAGGCGAAGGCGTAAAAGGCCAGTTGCAGGAGGAGCAGCGACACGAAGATCGGATTGGACAGTAAGGCGAAATTGGAAACCAGTGCCGCGATCATAAAGAACGGAACCAGCCAGCGCAGCACCTTGTGCGACCAGAAGGCGAACGTGTAAAGTCCTCGCCACGGCAGCAGCGATCGCCAGCACAGGAACAATGATTGAAATCCGCCGGCGCCGATGCGAATCCGGCGGGTCATTTCATGGCTGACCGATTGTGGCAGGTCCTCCGTCGCGACCGCAACGGCGTCGTAAATTACCCGGAAGCCCTGTTCGCGGACGCGCATCGCGATCACGAAGTCGTCGATTAATGTGTTGTCCGGAATCCCCGGCCACAGCGCGCGGCGAATGGCATAAATGGCGCCATTGGCGCCGAGGCAGGAGTCCATTGCGCTCTCGTGCTGTTTCATGAAGGTTTCCAATTTCCAATATGGCCCTTCCTCGGTCTCGCTGCTGGCGCCGTGCAGGATCAACCGTCCGCACACCCCGCCGATCCGAGAATCAGCAAAATGACGCGCCAGTTTGCGCACTGCGTCGGACGCAAACATCGCATTGGCGTCGGTGAAGACGAGCAGTTCGCCTTGCGCCTGCGGTACGAGACGGTTCAACACGCTTGGTTTGCCGCGCCGCGGAGTGAAGGCCAGCAGCTTGAGTCGCGAGTCGTTATACTTCGACGCGATGTCAGTAGTGCGATCTTCCGAACCGTCCGAGCCAATCAGGATTTCGAGTTTGTCGGGCGGATAATCCAGCGCCAGCAGGTTCTCGATCCGGGCCGCGATGTGTTTTTCTTCGTTGTACACGCTGATCAACACGCTGGCCTTCGGCCATTCGGCGGGTTGACCCATGTCGTGGTGACGGCGAAACGGCAGAAGAGCGAGAAGGGCAGGGTAGAACGCGTAACAATAGAGAATGGCGAAGGCGGAAACCGCGAATACGACGAGTGCCGGCGAACAATTCATGCGTTGGACCGCACAAACGCGGCGACGGTGTCGGCCACGTAATCGATCGCCTCATCGGTCAGGCCGGGATAGATCGGCAGGGACAAAACTTCGGCGGCGGCACACTCGGCGTTGGGGAAATCGCCTTCGTGATGACCGAGAAAAGCGAAACATTTCTGCAGATGCAGCGGGACGGGGTAATAGATCTCCGTGCCGATCCCGTTTTTCTGAAGATGATCCCGCAGGTCATCGCGGTGCGGGAAACGAATCGTGTATTGATTGTACGTGTGCGTGCAATCCGGATGCCGCGAGGGAAGCTGAATGGCTGATGCCACACCCAGTTTGTGAAAACGGGCATCGTAGCGTTCTGCATTCTGGCTGCGCTGCTTCGCCCATTGATCCAGATGCTTCAGTTTCACGCGCAGGATGGCCGCCTGTATCGTATCGAGACGGCTGTTGATGCCGACGACGTGGTGATAGTACTTCGGCTTGGCCCCATGAACGCGCAGGACACGCAGTGTTTCAGCCAGCGCATCGTCATTGGTCGAAAGAGCGCCGCCATCGCCTGCGCCGCCGAGATTTTTCGTCGGGAAAAAACTGAATGCACCCGTCAGGCCCATTGTGCCCGACTGACGGCCCTTGTAGGTCGCGCCGATGGCCTGCGCGGCGTCTTCAACGACCGCGATCTTACGATGTAACGCCAGTTTCAGGATCGAATCCATCTCCGCGCATTGACCGAACAGATGGACTGGCATGATCGCTTTCGTGCGAGACGTGATTGTCGCTTCGATTCGATTGGGGTCGATGTTGAACGTGTGAGGATCGATGTCCACAAACACCGGCTTCGCGCCGAGCCGCGTCATGGCGCTAGCCGTGGCAAAAAACGTGAAGGGCGACGTGATGATTTCATCGCCGGCCTTGATTCCCATGGCCATCAGCGAGAGCAACAGCGCATCGGAGCCGGAAGCGCACGCCACGACATGTTCCGCTCCGGTGTACCGTTGCAAGTCGGCCTCGAGTTCGCTGACTTCCGGGCCGAGAATGTACTTCGTCTCGCGCAGCGCCTTAATCACAGCGGTTTCGATCTCATTCTGGATCGGCGCGTATGTCGGACGAAGGTCGAGCAGGGGAACGTTCATGAAGTGATGAGGTTAGGCATTTCGGGGGACAATCTCAACCCTTCTGTTTGCACTTCTTGACCGCGTCGTGAAACGCCTGGTCGAGTGTGGGGTAAATGGCGCGCCAATCATACCGTTCGACGACGAGTTTGCGACCATTTTCGCCAAGCCGCGCACGCATTTGCGCATCGTTGAGCAATTGCACGGTGTAATCGGCAAATTGCTGCGGGTCATCCGTAATCATCGCGGTCTCGCCGTGCTTGAGATGGATGCCTTCCGCGCCAACAGACGTCGTCACGAGGGCTTTCCCCATCGCGAGCGCCTGGAAGATGCGGTGCTTGGTGCCCGCGCCCACGCGCAAGGGAATGACAACCACGGCAGCGCGCGCAATGTACTCGCGGATGTCTTCGACATAACCCGTGACCACGACGTCGGTCGAAGCGAGCCGGCGGACTACCTCGGGCGGTTTGTTGCCGACCAAATACAATTTTGCGCCGGGGAGCTTCCTGCGCACCAGCGGTAGAATCTCGTTATAAAAGTAAATCCCCGCGTCGCTTTGGGGTTTCCATTCGAAATTGGCGAAATAAATGATCGAGTTCGGTTCCGGAGTCACATCCCTGGGCTGAAAGAATTCAATGTCCGCGCCGTTGGGCACGGTCACGATGTCGGCGTCCGGTGCCATGCGCAGATATTCTTCGCGCTCCTGATCGGACAACGTGACGATCTTTTCCGAATGCGCGGCGGCGATTCGCTGCCAATGGATGAACTTGTGGCATTGTGACCTGGCAAACACGCGCTTGGCCAGATTGGTCTGAATTTTGGAAAATCGCTCCCACAGCACATGGTCGAGATTGTGCGTGTCGTACACGAACGCCGCGCCGTTCTTCAGTGGGGCATATTGCGCCATGTGCAAATTGTGCGCATGCACGACGTCGATCTTTTCCCTGGCGATCATTTCCTGTAGTGCGTGCGCCATCTCACGCTGGCTGTATTCATACAGCACATAAGGACGCGTGGTGAAGCAACTGCGCGCGACATTCAGCACCTTTCGCCAGGCTGGCCGGGGCAGGTCGATGCCGATGACCTTCTTGCAGTATGGTTGCAGGGCGGTGAGATGGTCGCGTTCCTCCGGCGAAAACAGAAACGAAAGGTAGTACACGTCGTGGCGCCTGGCCGTTTCCCGCAGCAGATTGAAATTGCGAATCTCCGCGCCGCCCGTCAGCGGCCAGATGCACTTGGGGGACAGGACGAGGACACGCATGAACTCATTACCAGTACAAGCCGTGGTAACAATTCGGCGGGAACGACGCGGTCTTCAGCGCGCCGACGAGATCCACGACCTTGTGGCCCGGTGTCACCAGCGTTCCCAAGCCTTTGTAATCCGCGTGGTTCTTGCAGACGACGAGCGTTTTGCTTGATCTGACCACGTCCGGCAGGGAAGAAACCAGCACGGACGCGATATGGGGAAGTTTTTGCTCAAGGAATTGTTTATTGGCTCCTACGAGCCGCGTCAATTCGACTTCCGAGTCATGAATCGCCAGTTTGAACCCCTTTCCAAGAAGAGATTCGGCCATGATAACGATCGGACTTTCGCGCAGGTCGTCTGTGCCAGCTTTGAAACTCAGGCCTAGAATGCCGACTTCGCGGTTGCCCAATTCCGAAATGAAATCGGTGGTTCTCTGGATCTGCTGGAGATTGCTGCGGGCGAGCGACTCCAACATCGGCAGCTCCAAATCATGCTCGCGCGCCCGTCCGATGAGGGCCCGCAAATCCTTCGGCAGGCACGAGCCGCCGTACGCGAGGCCGGGACGCAGATAGTAGGTTGAGATGTTCAGCTTGTTGTCGCGCGTGAAGACGTCCATGACCTCGTGGCTGTCGATGGCGTGTTCCTTGCAAAACTGGCCAATCTCATTGGCGAAGGTGATTTTCAGCGCGTGAAACGCGTTGCAGGCAAACTTGATCGCTTCCGCGGCACGAATGGAAACACGCACCTGGGGTGAGCTGACGCACTTGTACAATTCGGCGAGCAGATCGCCCGCGCCCGCAGTCCGTTCCCCAAACACGACAAAGGGCGGCTCATGAAAATCGCGGATGGCCGAGCCTTCGCGCATGAACTCGGGATTGGCGAGCACGTGGAAATCCTTCCCTTCCTTTCTTCCGGAGGCTGCCTCGATGCGGGGCACGATCGTGGTCTCGATGCTGCCCGGCAGCATTGTGCTGCGGACGACGATCACGTGCAGCGTGTTTTTCGCGCGCAACGCTTCTCCGATCTCGCGGGACACGTGTTCGACATGCGTGAGATCGGGTTGGCCGCCCTTTTTGCTGGGCGTGCCGACGCAGATGAAGGAAAGATCGGATTTTTGAATCGCTTCGGCTGCGCTGGCGGTCGCTCGAAAACTGCCCGCGGCATGAGCTTTCTGCAGCAGCACGTCGAGGCCCGGTTCGAACACTGGCGTCTTGCCCGACTGAAACAGGGCCAGCTTTCCGGGATTCACTTCCACGCCGATCACCCGGTTCCCTTTTTCAGCGAAACAGGCGGCTGTGACCGACCCGACGTAGCCAAGTCCAAAAATGCTGATGTTCATTTGATCGCTATCACCTCAAAGTCCTGTGTGTCGCCACGATAACCAGTTTGCAAGCCGTTTGAAAAGCTTTGTTCGCTCTCATGATCGCCGGATTTCGATGCCAAACCGTGTCTGGATGTCGTCGTACGAGCTTTCCATTCGGGCCCTATTTGTGGAATCGACCAATTGCGGGTCGGGTCGCCACTGGAGGACGGCGATATCTTGCTTCCATTCCTGGCCCGCCGCGAGCATGTGCTTCTTCAGTATGTCATTAAGGGTCTTGGTGCTCCTAAAGCAGGAGATGTTCTGTTCGGCCCATTCTCGAGGTGAATATCGCTGCGCTTCGTTGATGAAATCCACCAACTGTCGACCTAGGTTGCGGTGTTTCAAGAACCGACCCGTCCTTTCGTTGATGAATGCGCGGGACCCAATCTCGGCGTCCTCGAAGATTCCAACAGGTGTATTGGCAAACATCGATTCCGCGACTGCAACGCACGAACCCTCGCGCCGCGAGAGAATCACACTGATCTTCGCGCGGCTAAATGCTTCGAACACCTGCTGGTCGGGCGCGTTTACTACAAGCTCGAACCGGTCCTGCGTGCCGAACGCGCGGGCTTCTGCCAGCAAATCGTCTTGCGTGCGTGTGTCCGCCTGGCCGATCAACAGCACGCGGACCGAATCGGGCATGTCGCGAAGCGCGTCAAAGAGCACCCAGTGGCGCTTGTATTTCGCAAAATTGGCCAGCATGAAAATATCGATGTCCTTTCTCTCGAATGGCACGGGCGTGTACCATTGCGGATTGACCCAGCTCGATGCGAACAGTGGCACGGGAATGTAGTTGCTGGAAATGCGGGGAAAATACACCAGGTCCTTTTCGTTGCTGACCAATGTGAAGATGGGATCGGGAAATAACGCAGGCGAAAGACAGGTGATGATGCTGTGCGGCGGACACCACGCCGGCGAGAACACCAGCGTGTAGCGCTTTGCAAACTCCTTCATGTCGGCGTTGACCAGCAACCTGATCCATTGTGTGTCGTAGGAAATGAAGACAACGCCCTTCTCGCGCTCGCTGATCCATGGCTTCAGGACCACCGCCTTTTCCATGCGGCGCTCGTTCACCATGGGAACAAACTCATTCCAATCGAATGGCGCCCCGTCCAAAAGATCGATGCGTTTGTCGATGGTGCGTTCGATGGCCCGCATCGCCGAGTCGCAATTGCTCAAACGTGCCATTGCGCACAGTTGAGCGATGGAGCGCGCGATGGCCTGCGGATCATCGCGGGCTGGGGGGCTGTCTTTTAGCGCCTTGTATCTGCAGAGCGCGGACCGCGCGAGCCGGCTGTGCCGCAGCCAGTCTTCACTCCGAATCCTCAGACGGGGCAGGACGGGCATTACTCATTCACCCGTTGACAGAAAATCTTTACGACTTTTGCCGGCACACCGACAACCGTCGCGCCGTCCGGCACATCCTTCATAACAACGGCATTCGCGCCGATCTTCACATGGCTTCCGATTTTCACGCTGCCCAGAATCTTCGCGCCGGCACCGACCTTGACATCGTCTCCCAACACGGGCGACTGCCGTTTCTCCGCGCCGATGGTGACCTGGTGGCCGACGGAGACATTGCTGCCGCCAACGACAGAGGAATTGATCACGATTCCCTGGCTGTGAACGATCACGAAGCCGGGGCCAAAATCGGCCTTTCTGCCAATGACACATTGTCCAAAGATACCGATCAGCTTGTTGAAGATCATGGCGAGAGGGACGAGGTGGCATTTCTGCGACGCCTGCATGGTTCGGTACAGCAGCATCGAGCATGTGCCATCGGTCAGCAGCGTTTTCAGAATCGCCCTGGTGGAAGTGGAGTCGTACACTGACGCCGCCTTGGCCTTAACATCAGCGCCGATCAACTCAAAGAGACCATGCTTGTCATCATTCATGTTCGTCGTTTCTGCAATGCATCTTCGATCAGGCCGCTGATGGTGCGCGCGTTCACTTCCCAATCGAATGAAGCAACCGATCTGCGGATCAATTCCGCGTTCCATTTTTTCTTTAACGCCTCCTTCAATGCACGCACGAGCTCGCCGATGTCTCCTGGCGGCACAAGGACCGCCGTCTCATTCTCCCGGACGATTTCCGGGATGCCGCCGACGCGGGTGGCAACCACCGGCCTGCCGCAGGCCAACGATTCCAGGATCACGTTCGGGATTCCCTCGTTCCGGCTCGGCAAACAAATCACGTCGCAAGCCGACATCCATTGCGCCACTTCCGCGTGTGGCCGTTCGTTCAACAACTGCAATCGTCTTCCGAATTGATGCCGTGCAACAAGTTGTTCGATGATCTCGCGCTCCGGACCGTCGCCGATCAAGTACAAATCGGTATCAGCGTTTCCTTCGTGAATCATTCGGGCGAATGCCTCGATCAGTTTCGGGACCAGTTTGACTTCCCAAAAATTCGCCACGCACAGGATACGGCGGCGTTCGACAGGCAACCCCAGCGCGCGCGCCGTCTCATTGCGGTCGCGAATGCAAAAGGTTTGCTGATCGACGCCGTTATAGACCGCGTAAACCTTGTCGCGGGAGATTTCTCCCCTGATCACTTCGTCGGCGAGAGCCTGGCCGCGCGCGATCACGACGGAAGCGTAGTTCAGCGCGTCCAGCACGGCAGTCCAGCGCGACGGCATTGTGGAATACAGATGAACGTCCGTACCACGCACGATCGCAACCAATGGCAGGCCGAGCCGCTTCGCTTCCTGCGCTACCGCAACCATGTCCGGAAACGTCCAACTCGTCAGTAGAAAATCGGGCTTAAAGGATGCGCACAGATTGTTCAATGCGCTCCGGATGCCGGCTGCGTATAACCGCCCATTGATGGATCCCTGGAACAGTGGCAAATACCAAGCCCACACATCGGTCACTGGAATTCCCTCATATTCGCGCGTTGATCCGGCGGGCGGATGAAGCGCATTTTGTCCCTTGAACGGAAAATAACGATGCGGTGACAAAACTTCGAACCGCATGTACCGCGACAGGGCGGCGAGCTGGATCGCATTGACCAGTCCCTGGTTCGGTTGCTTTGGCGTAGGGAACGTGGAGCAAACGAACAAACCGCAAAGCTGCTTTCGTTCTGTCATTGGGCGGCTTGACGCAGCGACTCAAACGTCCGGCGCAACGCTTCCTGCAGACTGATCTTCGGCTGCCAGCCGAGCAGGCGTTTGGCCTTCGAATTGTCGAATCGGCAGTGTTTCCATGCGGCAGCGACTTTGTAAGGGGTCAACACTGCGGGCAACTGTCCGTGCGACGCGCGGTGATATTTCAGCAGGGCCGACGACAACAGCATCAGCAGTGGGTAGGGAATTGTGATACTGCGCAACCTGGTGACCTCGCGGCTGTAACGCCGGCGATACTGGTGGGCGCGCATCAATTGGTCGTCCACAATGTTGATAATCTGCCCGTTAATCTTGTCCTTTAATCCAGCCAGAACAATTGCGTCGGCACAGTTTTCGACATACGTCAACGGCAACCAAGCCCG
This sequence comes from uncultured Verrucomicrobiota bacterium, assembly GCA_964487175.1. Classification (GTDB taxonomy): domain Bacteria; phylum Verrucomicrobiota; class Verrucomicrobiia; order Palsa-1439; family Palsa-1439; genus CAWFPN01. The sequence continues at coordinate 9,368 of CAZAQZ010000008.1, forward strand.
CCCGCCCAAATGCAGGAACAGTGGGCCGACCTTCAGGCCAACCCGCGCGGACAAGGCCGGGCCGCCTTCGCCATAAAGGACGCCGGGGCGGACGATGACACCGGGCAACCCATATTTCTTGAGAAGCTGCTCCTGTTTCAGTTTTGCATAGGTGTACGGATCCCGCCGTTCGGGGTGCAATTCCACCGGCGCATATTCATCGAGCACACAGTTCCAACTTGCTCGGGTCAGGCCATACACGGCGAATGAGCTGACCAGCACGACGCGTGTGACTTGCTGCCGTCGCAGCGCCGAAAAAAGGGTATCGGTCCCAACTGCCGTGTTGAAGATCAGTTCCGGTCCGTTGCCGCGCATGCCCGCCGCGAGGTGGTACACAATGTCCATTCCCTCGACGATCTGTTCGACGAATTCGTGGTCAGTCAAATCTCCGAGACACCACTCGATGGTGGTTCGCGGGAACCGGGCCTTCATGGTCCGGACCGTCTCCTCGTTGACAGAACGGCCCACGAGCCGCGCGTGCGCAACATGACGCTCCAGCAGCTTGTTGACAACGCTGCGGCCAAGAAACCCAGTGGCGCCGGTGACCAGGATTTTCATTTGTCGGGGTCCGGTTGAGCTTGGCGGAAGATTTCGTCAAGGATGCGCGTCACGCGGACGGCCTCGGTCATCGGGATGGGGCTCGGCTTGCCGTCGCGGACCGCCTGATAGAATGTCCGGAATAATCGGTTCATTCCGTCGTTGAACTGGAGGTCGGCCTTTGCGAATCGCGTTACATTGCCGAAGCTGTGCCCGATTTGGTCCCTTGCATAGGAGAAGGGCAACGCCAGCCGGCCCAGCGCCCCGGGCAGTGTCGAGGCGTGCTCGAAGCTGACGGTGCGCGCGTTGAAATCGACGTGGACGGTGCCTTTCGTTCCGTGCAGCCTCATATAATGATGCATCGGGCGAATGTGACTGGAGAACACGATATTGCCGGTGCAACGCTGTCCCCTGATTAACACGCGCAGTTCGTCATTAAACGCGTCGCGTTGGTCGCCGAGCAGTGTTTCGCGCAGTTTGAAGCCGACCGCATGAATCTCCGGCATTGGATCGTCAATATAATCGGTCACGTTATAGGCCGCGTGAGAGATCACATTGTGGAACAGTTTGCCCGGCAGGCGATGAATCCAGTGTTTCGGTTTCTCGAACAGGATTCTCCCAAACGCGCCTTTGAGATTGTACGAGAACACCGAGTCCACGTGGCGGATCTCGCCCAAGCGGCCGGCGGCAACCAACTCGCGAGCCTCAACTGCCGCGCGGTCGAAATTGAAATTGTGTCCCACGCAGACCTGTTTGCCCGCCCGTTCGGCGCAAGCGACGAGTTCCTGCGCTTCTTTCGCATCCACTGTGAACGGTTTCTCGATGTACGCGTGCGCGCCGGACTCGACCGCGAGTTTTCCCAGGGCCAGATGTGATTGCGGTGGCGTGGTGATGTGCACGACGGCTGGCTGTTGTTCTTTGAGCAACCGTTCGAAGTCGGTGTAGAACTTCGGCACACCGAACCGCACGGCGGCCTGTTCGGCCATAATCTCATTGGCGTCGCAGACGGCGACCAACTGTGCGCCGGCAATCTTTTGGATTTCGGCAATGTGCAGATCGGCGATCTGGCCGCAGCCGACAACAGCGACACGGATGGAACTGGGACTATTCATCAGAAATCGGTGGGATGGAGTACTCCCAAAAGCTTAACGGCCAATTTTGCGCTTCATCAGTTCATCGTACAGGTTGGCGTATTCGGAGACCATGTGCTCGAGACTGAAAAACCGAACGGCCCGGGCACGTGCAGCGATACTCATCCGCGCGCGTTGCTTCCGGTCACGCAGCACTTCCACGTAAGCTTTGGCAAGCGCCTGCGGGTCGCGCGCTGGCACGACCACGCCACATTCAGGCGGGTTGACCAATTCACGATTGCCGCCGACGTCGGTCGCGACAACGGGCAGGCCGGCGGCCATCGCTTCAAGCACGGTCATGGACAGTCCTTCGGTGGTCGAGCTCAAGGTGAAAAAGCTCATTCGCTTCAGGACTTCCGGGATGTCCGACCGCTGCCCGAGGAAGTCAACCTGACCGTTGATGCCCAGCTTGGCCGCCGTGTCGTGCAATTCCTGCGCGCTGGGACCATCCCCCACCAGGATCAACCGCGCTTCCGGGATGCTGTCCAATACGTGCCGAAAAGCGGCCAGCATGGTTTTCTGGTCTTTTTCGGGCGACAAGCGCGCGACTGTGCCGATGACGGGCGGACGTGCCGATGGGGCGTCGGCTGGTTGATACAGATTGACGTCGATTCCGTTCCAAATCCGGTGGACTTTGCGGGGGTTGACGTGTTCGACTTTAGTGGCAACGTTGCCGGCGTCGTCAGATACAGGGACAATCACGTCGGTGCCCCATGATAGAATGCGGTTGATCGCCACCTGCTTTTTATCATCGGGGAAGTTGCGACCGTGACGAGTGTGTACGCGCACAGGCACGCCAACAAGCCATGCGGCGATCATTCCGTGGAAGTGTGGCCCGGGGTTATGGGTATGGACGATTTTCACGTTGTGCTCACGGAAGAAATGGGCGAGATGCAAAATGACGTTCCAATCCAACCCTGCCTTCTTATAGAATACATGTAACGGCACTCCGAGACGGTCGATGTCATCTGCGAATTCGCCCCTCGATTCGAGGCAGCAAACGACGCAATTGTACGGCGAGTCCCGTAATCCTCTCACGAGGTTGACCACCACGCGTTCCAGGCCGCCGACCTTCAAGTTCAGCACGACGTGTGCGATGGCGGGTTTGGAAGGTTCGGCGTGTGTGATGGCGATGCTCGGGCGTTCCTTTAAGACAATTGGCCCCGGCAGGAATTGCTGGCGCCATGTTTCCAGCGAGAGTAACGTCCACAACGCATCGGTATGATTGCGCACGCCGCTGCGATGCTGTTGCACGAGGTCCGTCAGGGTTTTCTTTGGGAAGAGTTGCGAAGCGAGGCTGTTGTTGTCGGTGATTATCGATAAACGCTCGCCCAATCCCTGTCGAGAACGCATCCAGGGTTCGAGGGGGAATGCGAACCCTTGTTTGGGGCGGTAAATCACTTCGGCTGGGACGTAGCGAGCGGCGATCTGTTTGATGATGCGTTTGCTCTCTCCGGGAAGCAGCTTGGATTTGGAGGGAAGCCGAAATGCCAATTCCACCAGGCGATGGTCCAGGAAGGGCACACGCGTTTCGACGCCGAACGCCATGCTCATCTTGTCCTGGCGCATCAGGATCGGGACGAGATACGTTTTCAAATCGTAATAGAGGGCCTGGCTCAACCACGACTGGTTGCGGGCGTGTGCGAGAAACTCCGTGCGGCTGTCGAATACGGATCGCTGGGCTGACTTGTCCAGCAACGAGCCGAACGATTCGTATCCCGCAGCGGTGCTCTTCACAATCAAATCGGACGGGGAGCCGGAAAGGGCCTTCCACAGGGAGGCGAGTTGGCGGTTGCGCGGATTGACCGGAAGAAGAGGCGCAATCGGGGTCAGCCACCGACGGGCCTTGAAGCATTTGCGCAACCATTCATATCGGTAGTATCCCGCAAATGTCTCGTCGGCGCCTTCACCCGTGAGCAGGACCGTGACAGTGCGTTTGGCATCGCGGCAAATCCAATAAATGCCTGCCGAATTGGCGTGCGTCATGGGCTCTCCCATCTGCCGGCTCAACCGGTCCAGCGCATTGCTGAAGTCTTCATTGGTGAGGATGATCGCATGGTGCTCCGTCCGTAAGTGGCGGGCGACGCGGGTCGAATAATCCAGTTCATTGAATCCCTGTTCGTCGAATCCCACGGAGAAGGTTTTTATGGGTAATGACGTCCGTTCCGCCATTAGTGCGGTGACGAGGCTGGAGTCAGTTCCGCCGCTCAACTGTGCGCCAATGGGGACATCGCTGAGTTCCTGCATGGCGACGCTTTCCTTGAGCAACTCAGAAACAATCTGCTCTTGGGAGGTAAAATCATCATCCATTGACGGCGTATCAAACTGGATGTTCCAGTATTGCTTGATTTCGACGGACAAATCGGCGCGAACGCGCAGCCAATGACCGGGCAACAACGTGTTGACGCCGCGCAGCATGGTGCCGTCGCCCGCCAGGCTGCGGAACAGCAGATACTCATTCAGCGCCTGATCGTCCAAGGCGGGGGAAAAGCTGTCACATTGGAAAAATGCCCTGCTTTCGGATGCGAATAGAATCCCGCCCGGGCCGGCGTAATAGTACAGAGGTTTGATACCGAGTCGGTCGCGGGCCATGAAAACTTCGCGTCGTTTCTTGTCATACAGGACGAAGGCGAACATGCCGTTGAAGCGGTCGAGACATTGCGCGCCCCATTCCTCATAGCCGTGGACGATGACTTCTGTGTCACAACGACTGCGGAACTTGTGCCCCTTCTTCTCCAGCTCCTCCTTGATGGGCTGGAAATTATAGATCTCGCCGTTGAAGACAACGACGACCGTGTTGTCTTCGTTGAACATCGGCTGGGCGCCGCCTTCGCTCAGGTCGATGATTTTCAAGCGGCGGTGGCCCAATCCCACGTTCTCATGGATGTAGAGGCCCTCCGCGTCCGGGCCGCGATGCAGCAAGGAGTCGCGCATCCGTACGAGCATATCCCGGTCAATCTCGCTACCCTGTGGCTGAATAATCCCGCAGATGCCGCACATGCTTGGTTAGATCTCCGAAATAGTGACGCGGAATTTACCCGAGGGCGATTGGTGAATTTCGTCGACGGGTTTAAGATTTACAGTGATTGTGGTGCCGAGTACTTTGCGAATCTCCAATTCGATTCGCTCCAACTGGCCGTTTTGTTCCCCGTCGCGCAGCACCAGTTTGATTTCCAGCAAGTCAGTCCGCTTCTGCACGACCTGGAACTGCTTGACGGTGCTGAACTCCTTCAACAAATGCGGAAAGAACTCACCAGGAACGATACGGCCATCGGGGGTCCGAATGACATCCAGGACACGACCTTCAACTCGTTGGAGCAATGGCAATCCACGGCCACAGGGGCAGGTTCGCATGGTGGCAACGCCGAGATCCCCCATCTTGTAGCGGATGAACGGCATCCCGAAGTTGTGGAGATCGGTGATCACAATTTCACCGGTCTCACCGTCACCCGCCGGTTTGCCATCCTTAATGACCTCGACGAAAAGATTCTCGCTGCTCACATGCAGGCCGTTGTGCTGCTCGCATTCCATGCCGATGAGCATGAACTCCCGGCTGCCGTAGGAGGCGAATACGGGAGCGGAGAACGCGCGCTCAATCGTCTGCCGTTGCACATCGTTGACCCCCTCGGCGGCGGTGATGATGCCGTCGACAGGGACGACGACCATATGATGTTCGAGGATATGCTCCGCCAGCAAACAGAGGGCGTTGGTGTAGCCGATGATCGTCAGCGGACGAAACTCGTTGATTTGGCGGACGCACTCCGCCATGGCGGATTCACTGAACCCGAACGAACTGAAAATCCTGCGGCGCAGTGCGGCATTGTGTAAAGTTGTTTTGACTCGTTGCTTCAGTGGCGGAGTTCCGATGGGCGCTCCCCAGACATAGAATTGACGGTCGCCCTCCTCGCAGGCCGCCCAACTGTAGCCGCGCATGGACACGGCCCGCCGCCACTCGTAGCTGGTGTGATTCACGAAGAACCCCAGCGGTGCTCCCGTGGAACCACCGGTCTTATGTTCATAAACGCGGTCACGATAGTTATCCGCAAGCATTTCGTCGCGATGCTGACGGATGTCGTCTTTCGACACGAAAGGCAGTTTCCGAAAGTCATCGATAGATTTCAAATCCTGTGGTGTGAGCTTAAGATGCTCAAATTGGTTTCGATACCAGGACGAATGCTCGTACGCATGTTTCAACAGAGCCTGCAATTCACCCCACTGGCGACGGGTCACCATCTCGGGCGAATCCCACTGGTTCTTTCTTGATTGATCCAGCCATAGATGAGTGTGTCGGCCGCGCGCCTTTTCGTAGCCCGGCCACAAAACATTCCGATAGAGTTTTCCGTACAAGCCCACGAAATCAGCCTCCTCCTCGTCCACCGGCCAGGTTGGCGAGTCGGATCGAAAGCCACATCAACGGAATACTGGCGAAGCACCAGACCAGCCCCCGCCGATAATCCTGTTTTATACTGCCGAATACCTCGGCATTCACCGCGGGATCCTGACAGACGATCAGGACTTGGGTGATGGCCATTGCGAGTAGGATGTACAGGACGTGGTTATATTGTCGCGTAAGGAAATACACGGATGTCAGGTACCCGACCAGTGCCGAGAATAATCCCGAGAGGAAAAAATGTTCGCGGGTCCCCGCCAGCTCAGGGATGTTCATCGCGCGACGGATATGCACCATCGTCAGGAAAATCAGCAGGAAAAAAGGGATATACCCAATCAGGCCCAGTTCGGCCAGCGTGTTAATGAAGCTGTTGTGGGTGACTTGATAACTGCTGGTGTATTCCATGATGTTTCTCCACCCAATGCCGAACAGCGGGTGCGTTTTGAAAGCATCCATGCTTTCGCCCCACAGACTGACGCGGTTGACGTCGACACCCATTCCCGAGGAAAATCGCGCCGGTGCGACGATGAAGACGATCGTGACTCCGGCCGAAACCATGACCCATCGCCGAAGCCCTTTCGTGCGCGAGATGGCGTACGCGCCGAGCATGCCCAGGATCCCAACAACCCCCCCGCGGGAGTTTGTCCGCCACGCGCCATAGCCGACGAGCGGAATCATGCAGAGTGCCAGGATTCTTGCCGGCCCGCTGGGACTGGCCTTGAAGACGGAATACAGTAGCGGCACGGCAATGATGAACGCCAGGCACAGATCATTGGGGTCGTTGAAAATGCCAAAGGCGACGATTTGATAGATGGTTTCGCCACTGTCCAGCACACGAGGAGTTGGCTCGAGGCCCCCAAAACCGGAACCGGTTCGCGCCTGGAGAATTCCGTGGATAGCCATCCAGCCGATGCACAGCAGAATGGTCCACAACAACAACGTGTACCCCTTGGCCGATCTTCCCAACATGATGATCAGCACGTACAAAATCACCACTTTCCCAAACTCCTGGAAGGCTGCCAGCATGCCACCAAAGTAAAGGCCGTTTCCCAGCCAGGAGAGCGTCACGCCCAGCAGCAACGCCAAGGCCACTTTAATCTCTGGCACACGCCGGAATGTCATTTGCTCCCGCATCAGCGTGGGAAAGGAAACCACCAGCGTGGCGATCGCGGCGACGTTCACCAGTTCATAGCCGTAAACGGGCTGCCACCATTCCTGGGGCCTGATGAAGATCAACGCGATATAAATTGCCAGGAGCGCTAACGGCACGTTACTTGTCCTCTGGGGATTGTGCATCAAGTCGGCCGGCGGCGGTTACTTGTAGATAGACCGATTCATACGATTCGGCCATTCGCTCCCACGTGTAATGTTTCTCCACAAACACGCGCGACGCCTGCGCCAATCGCCGCCTCTTTTCCCGGTCCGCGAGAAGTCCCAACACAGCCTCGGCGAATGCAGCCGGCTCTTCGGCCACAAGATACTCCTGGCCGGGCTTGGCAGCGATGCCGCTTGTGCCCGCCGGCGTGGTAACGATGGCCTTGCCCATCGCCATCGCCTCCAGCATCTTGTTTTTCATGCCCGATCCAAACCGCATGGGACAGACATACACTGCCGCGTTGGTGACGTGCGCCCGCAGGTCGGGCACAAAACCTGTGACCGTCACATGACGATGCTTCCCAAGCGCCACCACTTCGGCGGTGGGGTTTCGACCGACGATCTCAACTTTCACGTTGGGACGGACATTGTGGATTCGCGGGAGGATCTCCTTCACAAGCCAGCAGGCGCTGTCGATGTTCGGCCCGAAATCCATCGTGCCCGTAAACACGAGTCGATCTTCTTCCTCGAGTTCCGGCGGACCCGGCCGGAAATAATTCAAATCGATCCCCAGGGAGATGACGTGCACAGGCAGCTTCGGGCAGAGGCTCCGGATTTCCTCGCGGTCCCCTTCCGCCACGAAGATGCAAGCATCGTATTGCTGATAGAACCGCTGTTCAAACTGTTTGACCAAATGCATCAGATACCGCGTGCGCAACTGCTGTTTCAGGCCGCGGGTCATCAGCAGGCGATTGCGATAAGCAAGGGTGATCGAATCATTGGGTGTGGCGACTTTCTTGTGTCCGGCCAGCAGCGGCGTGTAAACCGCCATTCCGGCGGCGTCCACCTGGACGAGATTATATTTGTTGGTGGCTAATTCGCGGGTCAACGCCGCCGCAAATTCCTCGGTGTAGACCATTCTGTAAAACGGCGCCTGGAACCGCTCCCGCAATGTGGGCTTGCCTTGATGCTGCTTGCGTTCAAACACCTGCACGCTCTTGCAGAATTCCCGGGTGGGCGCAATGAATTCCCGGTCTTCGGGGGTTTCCAGGAACGTCATCAACGTGAAATCATGTCGCGGCGACAACTGCTTCAGCCTGTGGTACGAGAGCAACCGCGCGCCGCCGTGTGTGGGCGGATACGGCGGCTCGGCGCTGAGCAATAGAATATTGAGCCGCCGTGTCATGCCGGTAAGACGGCCCGTTTGTAAACCGCAAGGGTTTGTTCAGCGGCATCCGACCAGGAAAACTTCTGTGCCTGACGACGGGCGTTGGCGGCGCATGTTTCCCTGAGTTCGGCGTCGCTTAGAATTCGTTCCAGGGCGCGGAGCACATCCGCCTCGCTGCGTCCATCCACGGCAAGACCGCCGTCGCCCGCGACTTCGGGAAACGATGCGTCGTTGGAGAACACGACGGGCTTGCCCGCGGTGATGGCATCGAGCACGGGGAACCCGAACCCTTCCTTCAGGCTGGCACTCACAAACACGGAGGCCAGATGATGGAGCACCTGGATTTCGTCCCTTCCAAGAAACGGCATGAACACGGTTTGGGGGCTCAACGCGCGGGCCTCCGCCGCGAACGAATCCTCCACACCCGCCATTGCCGTGCATACGCCGTTCATCCGCTGATGCAATTGATTGAATACCCGCAGCAGAAGACGACTGTTTTTGCGGGGCAGAGCCATGCCGATGGAAAACACAAGGGGGCTCGACAATCCATGCTTTCTGCGAAAGGCATCCTGCTTCTCCTGTGATGGCGGATTCTGCAACGCTTCGTCCCGTCCATGATAAACACGGACGACTTTCGAGTCCGGCAAGCCGAATCGCTCAATTAAGTTGCGCCGTGAATATTCGGAAACCGTCAGGACGAATCGTGCGCGCCGCGAAATCCGGGGCAGCCAGTTCCGGAAAAAGTAAAGATTGCGCGGATTCTCGTCTTCATCACCGTCGAGCAAACAAGTATCGTGGATCGTGACCACCCACGGTTTCGGCTGCCACCAGGGGCCGCTGTCTGCCGGCGAATGCATCAGATCGACGCCGACTTTGTTCGCTTTTGGCGGCAGTCCGAATTGCTCCCATCCAAAAAATCGGTCTCCGCGAAATGGGAACACCTGCGTATCAGTCACCGCTTTCAGCGCTGGTGGCAACACCAGGTCGTGGTTTGAGAACAACACAAGCCGATTCTCCGGGTCCCTGGCAAATTGATGGAGCAAGCCCAGCAAATATGTGCCGATCCCTCGTGTTCGAAGAGAACTTAGCACCCGCGCATCGTACCCAATGACCATGACGAATGGATTCCAAACCTTTGTTACAGCGACACTGGATCACAGATCGGAGGCAACTGGAATTCGCCCAAAAGTGCTTCCACATATTCTTTCGCATCAATTCGCGGCCGGGACCGCCACCGGAACCCATGCAACGCCTGATGCATGACAAGGTGGGGCGACCGTTTCAGACCCAGAAGGAGCCGGTGCGAAAACGTGAGTGGCGATTTCAACAGGGTGTTCCAGTACAACTGCAGCCCGTTGAACGCGAGCACCTGTTTGGGCCAAAGCAACCGGAGTTGCGCCGGGCGGTCCCGTAATGCAGGCGGCAGCCGGTCCGCAAAGGATTTCAGCGTTTCCTCAACCATGGCCACATGCAGATAGCCGTGTTCGGAAAAATCAACCGCGTGAGTGGCCTGCTGCCGATGAAGACGGAACGTTGCCAGCGGCTGCGCAACGTGGATCGTGTCTGTCGCCAGGCACGCCCGCAGAGCCCACTCGAGATCACCCATCGCTTTCTTGTCTTCGGGGAACAGGCCAATCTCCTTCAATAGCGACGCACGAAACAAGACCGCTGTGATTGTTGTCCACACATGGCTGTCCACGCAGGTTGCCACGAATTCTGAGGCCCCATGGCGGCGGTGGTTCTTCGTCAACCAGTCACCGTAGATTTCAGCGCCGCTGATGCGTGCGCCTTCATCGGCAAAATCAGAGAGACGAGCCTGGGCTCCCGTATCGTCAATGAACGTAAAATTGCAGGTGGCCATCTTTACATTTGGAAACCGCTGGAGAGCACCGGTCATGACCTCCAGCAGTTTCAAATCGGCGGTGTCATCGCTCGTGGCGATATACACGAACTCTCCTTTCACCCGGCGCAAACATTCGTTCCAGCCAGGATAGACACCTAGTCGCGGGACTTGATTCAATTGAATGCGAGGATCGCCCTTGAATTGTTGGAAAAACTCCCATGCGCCATCGTCGGAATGGCTGTCGCAGACGATTAACTCCCAATCTTTCAGCGTTTGCGCGCGGATCGTTTCCATCCGTTCGTCGAGAAAACGCCGGGTATTGAGATTCGGCAGACAGATTGAAACCAAAGGGGTTTTCACGTCGTTTGCACGCGATCAATAAACGGCGTTTCAATTCGAAGTGGGCAGTGCGGTACGATACTCGTCCTTCGTCAGACCAATTTGCTCCGTGGGAATCTGTTCGAACCCGAGCTTGAACGCCGCTGCACCCGCCCGCAGTTGAAATCTGGATTTGCCGGTCTCCGGGAAACCGGGGTCCTTGTCTGTCAGATTACTCTCCACCTTGACGGTTATGTTGGACGGCACGTTCCAGACGTTCAGAAACTGACCGTGGCAGCAGATGTTGCGAACGAACTGGTTGCCGACCGGGAGGAACGGGTCGGCGTTGGCCAGGCTCGCTGACTCCGGGTAGCGATCGCTGTACGGAGGTTGCTTGTAGTTGATGGACTTCAAGCGATCAATCATGACCTGGATGTAACCGCGCACGTGCAATTGACAGGCCCACTGAACGCACTGATCAAAAATGTTGTTTGCGATGATATTGTCGCGGCCGCCGGCAACCAAAACGCCATTCGGAACCCTGTAGAAAATATTGCCGAAGATCGTTGTTCCGCTGGCGCCATCATCGAGGTAGATCGCCGAGACCATCGGCAGCGACGGAATGTCGTGGAGAAAATTGTGGCGGATGAGATTGCCGCGCTCCAGAAAGTCCCGACCCATGTACAGGGCGCCCGCGTCGCTGGTATCTGTGCACACGTCATGAATATCGTTCAGTTCAACGACATGATCGTTGCCCTGAATCTCGATCGCTTCATGCGGGGAACCGTGAATGCTGTTGTGCGCCACGCGGTTGCCAACGCCATACAGGAAAACCGCCGGACGGTAGGCCCAAACGATTCGGCTCCAATTATAAAGGTGATTGTTGACGGCGAAATTGCAGGCCGGGGTCAGGGTCACACGATTGCCACCGCCCAGGATGATCCCGCCTTCACCCGCATCGTAGATGTCACACCCGATAACGCCATTGCTGACGCCGCCATTGCCGTTGAGCAGCGGATTATGGTCAAGATCCTCCGTCACGTTCTCTAATTCACCGCCGATACAAACGGCGACGTCGCCCATATTCCGGAACGTACAGGCTGCAACCAGATTGTTTGTCCCGCCGACGATCTGGATTGCAGAGCCCCGCGAGAATTCAAACGTGATGTCGCGCAGCGTAACGTTCGACACGTCCTGGAGGACGACCATCGGCGTTTCGAGCAGCGACACGATCGTCTTCCCTTTGTTGATCGGCGAAGGCGGCCAAAAATAGAGGGTGCCCGTCTTGCGATCCAGATACCACTCACCGGCTTCGTCAAGTTCCTCCAGTAAATTCAACGCATAGTAACGCTTACCGGGCGTGTAGCCATACGCTCCGTGCGGTGGGTAGGTCGTGATCACCCGATTGCTCAGGTCAATCGACTGCACTTTTTCGTAAGAGTCCGCCCAATCATACGTCCAATATCCATGCAGCCAGATGTCGTCCGCTTCCGTCCACCGTTTTGGTCGGTCGCCGTCATACCCGAACATCCCGCCTTTGGGTCCTGCAGGTGCGCTCGCAATTTTGGCCCATTCGCGGTTCGGCCAGCGCGCAAGCGTCATCGGCTTGCCTTGAAAGAACAGTTCGAGACCGGTCGGCTGGATCGGTCTGCGGAAACAGGCTGCTTTGATCTGGCCAAAGTCTGCGATACCTTGCGCCTTGAGATCGGTCTGCAACACCTTCGATCTCGCGGTCTCGGGAATACGGCGGAGCACGGCAGGATCTTCAACGCGT
>CAZAQZ010000009.1:0-17207 GCA_964487175.1 uncultured Verrucomicrobiota bacterium
GCGCGCGTCGTAGATTTCGGGTTCCATCCCGAGCGTGTTCCGCAACCGCAGGGGAAACCGCTGCTGCAGATCATCGCGACTGGCATCCAGTTGCACCCCATGGAACTGATCCAGTGAACTTTTCGCAGGCCGCGTTTCCTCGAACACCGGCGTGGCGATATTTGTACGCGATGCCTCTGAGAGGGTGAGCGTGGCAGTGTCATCGCTCAGCAGGATTGGGTGACTCTGGAACCGGTCCCGAAACAGATACAGCCAGAACGGCAGAAGGACCAGCAGGACGAACAGTGTGCCCGCCCCGTAAATCAAGGGACGCGGGATCGGCTCAAACACGCGGTTCAACGCGGCTGGTTTGGGCCGGGGTTCCGCAGGAGAGCCCAGGCGAAACCGGCCCCGCGATTTGGAGGGGGAACCGGCGGAAACGATTTGGGACACACCACACAAAGGACATTGGACTTTCTGGCCTGGCCGATCGTCTGCGACGACAAGGGGCTGCCCGCAATTCTGACATCGCACCTCCATCGGGACGGGACTTTAATCAGTTTGCTACCGGATATCCACAGTGAAATCTTTCTGGGCGCGTGTGGTTGATGTGCTAGAATCCCGCGTAGCTTATGTACCGACTGCACTTCCAGGATCGGACGTCGCGCCGCGCACCCTTTGAAACGCGGGAGCCCTACTTGACCATCGGTCGCGGGGCCGACTGCCGGCTTTGTCTTCCGGAAAATGGCGTCAGCGCACAGCATGCCTTGATCGAACGCCGCGACGACGGATATCATATTCGCGATTTGGCCAGCGCCATCGGCGTCCGCGTCAATGGCGAGCTGGTGAAGGACCAGCGGCTGGCCACCGGCGATGAAGTGGAAGTGGGCTCGGTGCGGATGCGCTTCGAGATTGTGCATGAGCGTCCTCCCAGTCATCGGCGCACGATTGACGGGTTGCAGGTGACGGCTGCTGTGGCCATTGTCCTATTGATGGCAGGCCAGATGGCGTTGCTGGGTTATATTTTTTCGACGGAGCGATCCATGGCAGCCCGCACGGATCTGAAACTGGCACCCGGCCAGCAGTCACAGTCGACTGAGACTCCCGCGACTGCCGGTGCTGGGTCTTCCAGCGACTCGGGCGGGTTGTTGGCTCCGTTGGATGTGTCGGGGACAGCCCCGACGACCGTCCCACCCGCTTCTTCCATACTTCCCCACATGATCAAGGTGATGCGGGTCGATCGAACCGACGGCACCCAGGACATTACGCTGCGCATTCAGGTCAAGGCGCAGGCGGCGGAGCGCGATTTAAACGCCTCTGCTGTAGCGATCGGCGTGGAGTTCGTCGGCTCGCCGGAGGACAAAATCGTTTGGGTCAATATCCCGCTGACATGGGATAATTTCACGGCCAGGACATTGGTGGCGCGTTATTTTGGTTCACCGCGCGAAGTGAAGGGGACCATCGTGCGCACGTATTATCACAAGCAATTGCAGGATGTCCTGGCCACACCGCCGGCAGCGGCTCGTTGAGGAACACATGCCCGAGTCCACTCCACCCCGCACCAGCCTCGTCGGTCAAACGGTCGGGGCGTACCTGATCGGTCCGGAAATCGGGCGCAGCCGGTGGGGAACGGTGTATCGTGCCGTGCAGAGTTCGATCCAGCGCATCGTGGCGGTGCGCGTGTTGTCGGAGGAATTGGCCGCGATGCCGGGCAAGGCGGACCATTTTCGGGAAGAGATGCGCGTCGAGGCGCAGATGTCGCACCCGCATCTGGTGGCGATCTACGAGGCGGGCTACGCCAACGGGGTTCATTTTTGCGCGACGGAACTGATGGACGGCCCGCCGCTGTCAAAATTCCTTCGCAAGGACGACGGGGGAGTGGACGAGGATCACATGTTACAGACCATTGCCGGCGTGGCCCAGGCGATGGATTTCCTCTGGACGCACAACATTTCTCATCGACCGCCCGAAGAGTCAAACATCCTCACGGACAGGGACGGCACCGTGAAGTTGATCAATACCGGATCGATCAGCGCGGCGCACTCGGCCAGGCCCGAGGACGACATGATGACGTTGGCGCTGGTTGTGGGGCACCTCGCCAATGAGATTGGTGTGGTGAGCCGCCCCGTGGCTGAACTGGTGGAGCGGATGCTCGGTGCGGAGGGATGCAAACCCTTTGCGTCGCTGGCGGAACTAGCCGAGACGGCGGAGGCGCTGGACAATCAATTATTTCCTCCGCCACCGCCGCCGCAGCCCGCGGTGGCGAAGATTGAACCGAAGAAGACGAAACCAGCCGTCATCATCGCCGGCTTCTGCGTTGTCTTGTTGATCGTCGGACTCACGACCTTGTACGAGTTCCGCAAGGCCAACCGGGCCGAAGGCGAACCGCAAATACCGCGTCCGGCTGACTTCGGCACGATGGTCCAGGTTCCTGCCGGCGAGTTCTCGTATCAGGATGGGACTGTGTCTCTGCCGGGTTTTTATATCGACAAGTACGAGGTCACGATCGGCGACTATAAAAAGTTCCTCGATGCCATTGCCGCGGGCGCTGAGATCAAGGAGCATCCGTTTGCCGGCGGAAAGAAGGATCATCGCCCGGCCAGCTGGGACGAGATGCTCAGGGCGATCCAGAACCATGCGCTCCTCGGGATCGGCGATCACGAAGGCTGGTTGACGTGGGATTCACCGGTGTTTGGGATCGATTGGTTCGACGCGTACGCCTACGCCGCGTGGCGCGGGAAACGCCTGCCGACCGAGCAGGAGTGGGAAAAGGCCGCGCGAGGAGCGGATGGCAGGATGTATCCCTGGGGGAACCAATTCGAAACGGCCAAGTGCGACGATGCCTCCGCGCCAGCGCTTACAGAATGGTCCGTCGTCTACGCCTATCCACAAGACCAGAGCCCGTACGGGGTGATCGGTGCGGAGGGCGGCGTCAGCGAATGGACGGCCACGACGACTCGTGACGCCGCCGTGATCCGGGGCGGTTCGTGGGCGGACAAAAACGTACCGGTCACGCGCCGCATTGTAGACCGAAGCCGGGAATACCGCTCCGACACTATCGGCTTTCGTTGCGCTTCTGACAGGGAAGTCAAACCCTAGTCAAAAATCGAAGGCGAATCCTTCGGTTTCCTGCCTTCTTTCGCTATTCAGTTCAACTGTGCATCACCCCTGCAGCGCCCGCATTATAAGGCACAGCAGTTGCTGGAATAGGGGAATTCCAGGTGAATTCATGCATCAACTGCAGTTCCAGATTCGACATATCAGCGGAGTGAATATTGTCCGGTTGACCGGCACCATTGAGCCGGCCAGTTTCCCGGCGTTGCAAGCAGTGCTGAAAAAACTGGTTTCCGAAGGCACTCCGAAAATCGCGCTGGAATGTTACGAGTTGAATTACATCAGCAGCGCCGAGCTGAAACAGCTTCTGAACTTTGCGCACTTTGCGCGCGCTGCCGGCGGGGACGTCAAATGCGTCGGGTTGACCCCAACGGTCAAGCAGGTGGCGAGCATCGTCGCCAACGGCGATCCGTTTGATTGTTATGATGACCTGACGTACGCACTGGCGGCGTTTCGGCGATTGCGCGGATCCTCCAGGAATTAATTCCACGGCGCGCCGATTCAAGGCGCATACGTCAAGATCTCAACCCATTCCCGACCATCCTGTGCGAGTTGCCAGCCTCTTCGACCCCGCTTCAACAGGTCGCGGCAGGGATTGCGTTCCAAGGCCGCGTCATCCACGCGTAACAGCACGGGCAGCCCACGTTGCAGGACGAGCCGAGCCGATTCGCTGACCTCTCCGCCGGATCGAGGCCAGACGGCAACGGGAAGTCCGTACCACGTGACGCCGACTTCATAGGCCACGACATCGGCGCGAGCCGTGGCGGAGGACAGGTGGACCTGTTCGGGGTGCATCGCCAGCCAGGAAAACGGGCGCGCCCCCACAAGCACCGTGAACGCAACAGGTTCCCGGTCGATGTATTCGGCAAAGTTAATTTTCGGGTTCGCCGCATACGCACGCAGGAATGCGGCGGGATCGGTGCCGAACAGATTGAGTCCGTTGTAATCCCCGAACGGCGGCGCTTTCGGTTCGTGCCGCGGGTACCAGATATGGAAATTGGAATTCATCATGAAGTTGATTTCAAAATGCAGGTGAGCGCGCTCGGCGGGAATGCCTTCGCGTGTGTCGGTAGAGTGGCCAAGCGTGGCGATCACCTGGCCCTTGTGCACCGGCTGGCCTGCCACGAGACCGTCGGTCACTTCTCGCAGATGGGCATAGAGTGTGCACACTTCGACGCCGTCCCAGCGATGCCGTAGGACAATGTAACGTCCATAGTTGGAGAGCCCCGGCTTCTTGTTGATGAACGCCACCTCGCCGTCGGCCACCGCATGGACGGGATCGGTCGGTTCACCGTGCCGGTCGCGTTGCAGGCATTTGATGTCGATCCCCTCGTGGAACCGATGTCGGTTGACCCGCACGCAGCCAAACATCCCGGATTCCACGGTGCCTTCCACGGTGGGTTGAAAGAACTCCGCGTCGTGGCCCGGACGCAGCAGCGCGTCATTGGCGGTCGGCAAACAGATATCCAACGCAAAAACAGCAGCAGGGAAAAACAGGGAGAGCAACAGCAACCGGACGCAGTTCATCGACTTTTCTTGGCCTTGATCAATTTATTCAAGTCGTCTACGGCCTTTTGGGCTTCCTCGTCTGTGAAATCGCCCTCCACGACGAACACGCCGTTGGTCACCCGCCGGTCCACCAACCACGCCTCCACGGGACGTCGTCCAAGGTATGCGACGATATACTGTCCGCGGCAACGGGTCGTCACTTCATCCAGTTGTATGAGTCCGGAAGGATCTAGGTGCAACTCGAGGACTGCGCCGCCGGAAGTCTGATTGAGCTTCACGCTTTCGACGTCGTTTTCGGTCAGGATCGCGAATGGACTGATAGGGATTTTCAAGCCGGTCTTTGGAACGGACACGACATGAGCGTTGTCTTCGGGCAGCGATTTGTCGACTTCGCAAAAGAGACGAACGATCGGTTCTTGTTGTTTCCTTTGGAACAGGCTGCAACCAGCCAGAAGGACCAGGCCGATGGTGGAAATCAACGTTGTTTTATACATTTGCATGAACACGGAACTCTATGCTAGGGTATGGTGGCTTACAACAAAATCATGAGAGTTGACTCACGATTCCTCAAGGAGGAGGGGGCCGAGGTCTTCACTGGGAACGAGCTTCTGATCAAGGGCGCATTGGAAGCGGAGGGCGGCACCCATCTTCTCACGGGATACCCTGGTTCCCCGATCGCGGGCTTTTTTGACGCAATGGAGGTGGTCGCTCCCCTGTTCAAGGAAAAGGGCGTCCGTGCCAGCATTGCCAACAACGAAGCCCTTGGCGCCGCGATGCTCAACGGCTCCCAAATGGGGCCATTGCGCGGAATTTGCGCGATGAAATCCGTCGGTCTTCACGTAGCCGCCGACGCGCTGGCCTTGGGCAACCTCGCGGGCGCGCATCCGCAGGGCGGGGCGCTCGTCCTGATTGGCGATGATCCATGGAGCGATTCCACCCAGGTTCCCGCCGATTCCCGCTATTTGTGCAGGCACATGATGATGCCCGTCATGGAACCCAGCAGCAACCAGGAACTGAAGGACTGGATCGATTTCGGCTTCAGGCTTTCTCGTGAAGCGAACATTTACATCGGCTATCTTGTCACCACAAATCAGGCGGATGGCGGTGGCAGTGTGCAATGCCGCCCCAACCAGTACCCTGACCTCAGCACGGTCAACAAGTTTAGCATCGACACCGCGCACATTGATCTCGAAAACACCGTATTGCTGCCGCCGCGCACGTGGATCCGGGAGGAAGGCCTGCCGCAGCGGTACGCGCGTCTGTATGAAAGTGCGCGCCGGCACGGTGTCAACCGCATCCTGAACGCCCGCGAGAACCCGCGCTGGCGGGCCGAGATCGGCTTCGTCGCCACGGGCCTCGGTTTCTGTTACCTGCAACACGCGCTGCACGAGCTGGGTGTGGCCGACCAGGTGCCGATCTTGAAGCTGGGCATCAGCTATCCGGTCGATCCGCAACTCGTCGAGGAATTCACCAGGCAGGTGCGCAGTGTTTTCGTTGTCGAAGAGCGCCGCGGATTCATGGAAGAGCAAATCAGCGAGATCGTGTCCAAGCTCAACCAAAAAGCCACCGCGGCAAACCGCACCAACGTCTGGGGCAAGGAATTTCCAGCCGGACTCCGGGGCATCCCTTCGACACGCGGGTTGAACCCGAGCATTTTGATCGATCACCTCGCGCCGCTCGGGAAATTCTTCCACGATCCCAACCTGCGTCTTGATAATGAACGCATCGAGTGTGCCGTCGAATTGGTCCGCAAGACGGGGACCTTCGATATCAGGATTCCGCCGCGCACGCCGACGTTTTGCCCCGGCTGCCCGCATCGCGACAGCGCCAGCGTGCTGGTCGAGATGAAACGGCAGTTCATGGACTCGCGCTACATGAAGAAGCACCACAAGTGCGGGCCAATCGATTTGGTGTTTCACGGCGACACGGGCTGCTACACGATGCTGATGTTCGAGCCGACGAAGGACCTGATGCACAATTACAGCGGCATGGGCCTGGGCGGCGGCACGGGGGCGGGGATTGACCCGTTCATCACCAACAAACAGGTGGTGTTCCTCGGCGACTCGACATTTTTCCACAGCGGCATGCTTGGCATCTCCAACGCGCTGAAGCAGGGCCAGGACATCACCTATATCATTCTCGACAATCAAACCACGGCGATGACGGGCCACCAGCCGACGCCGTCAATGGACGTGGATATTGTCGGCGAGCACACGTACAAGCAGAACATCGACGGCATCGTCGAGGCGATGCTTGGCCAGAACGTCCACGTCGTTCGCGCCAATCCCGCGTATCGCGAGACATGGCGGTCCATGCTTGAAGACACAATTTTGCGCGATGGCGTAAAGGTGATCGTGGCCGACAAGGAATGCGGCATCACCTATCACCGCCGCGAAACGCGCGAGGAACGCCAGACGATTAAAGAAAAGGGGTTCCTGGCCGAAAAGCGGTTCGTCAACGTCAACCCCGATGTCTGCGAGAATTGCCTCGAATGCACGATGGCAACGGGTTGTCCCGGCCTGACGTTTGTGGACACGCCATTCGGGGCGAAAATCCAGACCGATCTCTCCTGGTGCGTCGCCGATACCGCCTGCACGAAGATTTATGCCTGTCCTTCATTTGAAGAGATTACGATCGTTCGAAAGCAGAAGTTGCCTGCACCGATTGATGAGATCGATCTCTCCAATATCCCGGTCCCGAAACCACGCGAATTCGACCAGGTGTGGCATTGCCATCTGGCGGGCGTAGGCGGACAGGGAATCGGAGTGTGCACGGCGACCATTGTTCGCGCGGGATTCCAGCAGGGCTACAATGTATTGTTCTGCGACAAGAAGGGGCTGGCGATTCGCAACGGGAGTGTGTACTCACAGATTTCATTCACCAAGGGCGGCGACCACACGTCCGTGCTGATTCCTTACGGCCAGGCGGATTTGGTGATCGGAGTTGATCCCCTCGAGGCGGTGCGCAGTCTCGACCCGAAAGGGAACCTGCGCGTCGGCAGTCCGGAGCGCACCGCGGCGGTAGTCAATTCGTTCAAGACGCCAACCATCCTGACGCTGCTGGGCAAGCACGATTTTGATGTACGTGAATTGGAAGAAACGATGCGGTGTTATACGCGTCCGGACGAATTTTTTGGGCTGAACATCGCGGGCATCAGCGAGCATTTCTTTGGGACGAAACTGTACGCGAATGTCGTCATGCTCGGCATCGCGTTCCAACGCGGGCTGCTGCCCTTGTTGCTGGAGAACATCGAGTGGGGCCTGCGCGAGACAATGGGTTCGGCGGCCGCCGACAATCTCAAGGCATTCCACCTCGGTCGCAAGCTCGTGCTCGAGCCGGAATTGTCCACCAAACACGAGTTGCGCGAGACCTACGACCAGTTTATTACCGAGCGCAGGGAAGTGCTCAAGCGCAACCATCGCTGGGGCAAACGCTGGGCGCGCGAATATGAAGAGTTGGTGCGCCGCAGCGAGACATCCATTCAACTCGGCGAACAAGTCGCCCGCGATCTCGTCTGGCGGCTCTACGATCTGGTGGAGTTCGGCACCGGCGAATACGCCCGGCGCTATCTCGATCTGGTCGAACGCGTCTACGCGCAGGACAGCGCCGAACTCGGCCACGCAGCGACGAAAGCTGTAATCTGGAACCTGCACAAGGCGATGATCATCAAAGACGAGGTGTACGTGGCGCATTTGCTGACCAGCGAGGAAAAGACGCGCCGCGATCAACACCGCTACCACGTCGATCCCAAGCGCGGCGACAAGATTGTTTATCATCACCTGAATCGGCCGGAGTTCAACATTCTCGGCCAGGACGTGCGTTTCAAGTTCAGCCCGAAGAAGTGGCACCTCAACCTGATCAAGCATTTCCGCTGGCTTCGCCTGGTCATGCCGCAATGGCACCAGCACGAACGCGAGTTCCGCGACTGGTATATCCGCCTCGCTGAGAATTTTCGCAATTTGGATGGCAAGGCCAGCTACGACCGGTACGTCCAGGCATTGCGCTGCGTTGAGGAGGTCCGTGGCTACCGCGAAGTCCGCTATCCGAAGATGGAAGCGGCGCAACGAAAGGCAGAGGATCTCCTTAAGCGTCCGTTGCGATCCGTGGCCGAGACCGTTACTGTCCGATCCTGAGTCGTTTCACCAACCCTCAAGTGCCGCTGGCCGCCTAAACTCTCAGTGTCCGGGCTGGGCTTTTGACCGCGCGCAATCCTCGACGAGGTGGGCAGCGAGTGCTGTCCAACCGGTCTGGTGACTGGCGCCGCAGCCGCGGCCTGTGTCGCCGTGAAAATACTCGTAGAAGAGGACCAGGTCCCGCCAATTTGGGTCGTTGGCGTAGCGCATGTCATCCCCATGACAGGGGCGGCGTCCGTTCTTGTCCGGCAGGAACAGGCGGGCCAGTCGCGCGGTGAGTTCTTGCGAGACTTGTTTCAAGTTCATCATGTGCCCCGAGCCTGTCGGGCACTCGATCTTGAATGAATCACCGTAGAAATGATCATAGCGTTCCAGTGCCTCGATCAGCAGAAAGTTCCCCGGTACCCAAATGGGGCCCCGCCAGTTCGAATTGCCGCCGAACTGTCCGGTGGTGGATTCGCCGGGCTCGTAATCCACGCGGTATTCCTGGCCGTCAACGCGGACGACGTATGGATGATCCTTGTGGACGCGTGACACCGAGCGCACGCCGTAGGGCGAAAGAAACTCGTTCTCGTCAAGCATGTAGCCCAGTACGCGCTGCAACCGCTCGCGCGACGGGATCGCCAGCAGCCGGTGACCGTGGGTTGATTCACCCGCTGCGGTTTCCATGTAGGAGATGTGCTCGGCCAGGTCCTTGCGGTTTTCCAGGAACCAGTTCATGCGTTTGGTGAATCCCGGCAGACGACTAATCTCATCCCGCTCCAGCACCTCAGCCGTGAGCAGGGGGATGAGCCCGACCAGGGATCGAACGCGCAGGGGAATCGTCTGGCCATCAATGTGCAATTGATCGTAGTAGAAACCATCCTCCTCATCCCACAGGCCCGTGCCGCCGAGTGTGTTCATGGCGTCGGCGATGGCAACGAAATGCTCGAAAAACTTGGAGGCGATGTCCTCGGTTGCGGGATTTTCCTCGGAAAGCTTCAGCGCGATGGACATCATCGTGGCACAATAAAACGCCATCCACGCCGTGCCATCGGCCTGTTCAAGATGCCCTCCGCCAGGCAGGGGCCTGGAGCGGTCAAACACACCGATGTTATCGAGGCCGAGAAAACCTCCGGCGAAAATATGTTTGCCCTCAACGTCCTTGCGATTCACCCACCACGTGAAATTGATGAGCAGCTTCTGAAACACACGCGAGAGGAACACGCGGTCGCGCGAGCCTTTGGCCGCTGTCATTTTAAAGACGCGCCAGCAAGCCCAGGCATGCACAGGAGGGTTGACGTCCGAGAACGCGAACTCGTACGCGGGAATCTGGCCGTTGGGGTGCATGTACCATTCGCGCAGGAACAGCACGAGCTGGTCCTTGGCGAATTGTGGGTCCACGCGGGCGAACTGGATCATGTGAAACGCCAGGTCCCAAGCTGCGAACCAGGGGTACTCCCACTTGTCGGGCATCGAGATGACATCGCGGTTGTACAGGTGGACCCAATCATGGTTGCGCCCGTCCTTGCGGCTCTCAGGCGGCGGCGGCATGTTCGGGTCGCCATCGAGCCAGTCGCGGATGATGTAATGGTAAAACTGTTTGGTCCAGAGCAGGCCTGCATAGGCCTGGCGCGCAACGCGCCGTTGTTCCGGGTTCGAGCTTTGATTTCGTGCGCCAAAGAATTCGTCCGCCTCGCGGATGCGTTGCGCAAAAACGTCGTCGAACTCCTTGCCCAGGCCTTTCTGTGAAGTCGGTTCCGCGTTCGACAGGCGGAGTTTAATCATGGTCTCACCGCCTGCCGGGATTTGCAGGAGGTAATGCGGTGACGCCTTCGTGCCGAATTGTTTCGGGTTCACCGCTTCTGTGTTCCCGTGAACCAGGTATTGATGAAAGGCGTCTTTGACGTAGGGCGTCCAGTTGTCCACGCCAAACAAATCGTGCGTGTCCGTTTCATTCTCCGTAAACAGAAACTCGGGTTGTTTCCCGTCTGGTCCGGTCCCGGCGACGAACCAATGTTTGCCGCTACTGACGTGATTGCCGACCAGCGTGGAGTCGTTCGCCTTAATGATGTTCGGCTTGATCCAGCAGCCCTCATGCTTGCATCCCCAAATCCACGTGTTGCGATACCAGAGCGTCGGCAGCAAATGGAGGGTGGCGGCCTCGGGACCGCGATTGGCAACCGTGATGCGAATCAGGATGTCATCCGGCCCGGCCTTGGCGTATTCGGCGAAGATATCGAAATACCGGTTGTCATTGAAAATACCGGTATCCAGCAGTTCAAACTCGGGATCATTTCGATTGCGGCGGCGATTTTCTTCCACCAACCACTCGTAAGGAAACTCGGCTTGCGGATACTTGTACAGCGCCTTCATGTAGGAATGCGTCGGCGTCGAGTCGAGATAAAAGTAACATTCCTTCACATCCTCGCCGTGGTTGCCCTCCGGGCCCGTGAGACCGAACAATCGCTCCTTCAGGATTGGGTCCTTGCCGTTCCACAGTGCCAGCGCGAAGCACAGGCGGCATTCGCGGTCGGTGATGCCCAATAGGCCGTCTTCGCCCCACCGATACGCGCGGCGGCGGGCGTGATCGTGCGGAAAATACTCCCAGCACGTGCCGTCCGGGGAATAATCCTCGCGCACCGTTCCCCATTGACGCTCGGAAAGATACGGACCCCAGCGTTTCCAGTTCTTCTCGCGCTTTGCGTCTTCGGCGAGGCGTTGTTCCTCGGCGATCACGAGCGATTGCCCCCACGGGTTTTCCTGATCAGCGCGTCCACGGAAAATGCGCCCGGCCCGAAGAGCAACACAATGATTGCGACCAGCATGAACAGAAATGGGGCGGCACTGACAAATGCGTCGGGATTGTTGAAGATGTTTTGCACCTTGTCCGAGTCCGCGGTGAGGTAGGCGACGATCATTGTGAAGATGAGCGGCACCGTTGCGATTCGGCTGCCCAGACCAATCAGCAGCAGCAATCCACCAAAACATTCGGTGCCGCCCGCCATGATCGCATTCAGTCTCGGTGCAGGGATATGCAAACTCGTAAAGAACCCCACCGTGCGGTCGAGGTTCATCAACTTGCCTTTGCCCGTCAGAAAAAACTGCCAGCCCCAATAGAGCCGGATGATCAATAGAAACGGAGAGCGCAACAATCCCAAACACTTAACGTACATCTCATAAAGACGGTCGATCGATTTGCTCATGCGATCCTTTCTCTAGACCTTGTTGGCGTTGCAGAACGCCGTGCCGCGGTTATCCGCTGTCGGTTTTGAGGGTTCCAGGGCAGCGCCTTCACTACTAGAGACGGTGGGCGCGCGAACCGTTGTGAATTGTACCATGTCTTTCGCAAAGAACAGATCCAGCGTCCAGTCCAGCGCGACGCGCAGTTTTTTCTCAAACCGTGGCAGCTTGCTCAGATAGATCGTTCGCCACATCCACCATGCCATGAAGCCGCTGAATTTGAATCCAAAGATTTTCGCGACGCCCGTGCGCCGGCCGATGGCTGCCAGTTGGCCCAGTCCCGAGAATACGAACGCCTTTTTTCGGCCGCCGCGCATTGCGGCAAGGACGTTGTGCGCGGCGATCCTGCCCTCACGCAATGCGTGCTGGGCTGTCGGCGGACAAAACTTGCCCGTGGTGCTGTCGGGAATGAGCGCCGCGTCCCCGAGCGCCCACACACCGGGAAACCCGGGCACTTCCAGAAATTCGTTCACGCAGACTCGTCCGCGTTCCCTCCTGCAGGGCAGCGTCTCCAGCAGCGCGTTGGGCGACGTGCCCGCTGTCCAGATCACCGTGTTCGTGCGGATGAATTCGCCGTCACTGAGTTGGACACCCTCGTCAGTCACTCCGGTGACTTTCGAGGAACCGCGAATCTCGACCCCGCGTTCCGACAATTTCGTCTGCGCGTAGCGGCCCAGTTCCTCGCCCAATTCGGGAAGGATGAACGTGCCGGGATGCACCAGGACCGCCCGCACCATTTTTCCATTGATATGCGGGTAAAAGGGAAGCACTTCGCACACGAAGTCGTGGATGCCGGCAATCGTCTCGACCCCGGCAAACCCGCCGCCAGCCACCACGAACGTCAATAGCGGTTCGCGATTGCCGGCGGCGCACTCCGTATCGGCTTCTTCCAGCAATTGAATCAGCCGATTCCGCAGATAAATGGCGTCGCCAAGCGTTTTGACCGTCAACGCGCGCTCGGCCAAACCGGGCAGATTGAAGAAATTGGTGGTCGAGCCCAGCGCGATGATCAGTTGATCGAACCCGAGGTCGTGCGTGTGATGGTTGAACCCGTGCGAGACAGTGACACGCCGGTTGGGGAGGTCCACCGCCTCGACGTCTCCCTGGAAAAATTTCACCCGTTTCAGCAGTTGCCGGACGGGGCTGACGATGTTGGTCAAATCCAGGTCGCTGGCCGCAACCTCGTGGAGCATCGGCGTGAACAGAAAAAAGTTTTCGCGGTTGATGAGGATGACTTCGAAATCATCCTGACGACGCAGGGCTTTATCCAGGTGGATCGCCGCGTACAGGCCGGCGAACCCCCCGCCCAGGACCAAGACGCGTTGTTTGTCCGCCATGGATGCCTCTCTCGGTTAGCTGCTGATTTCAATGACGTTCTTGATGCCGCCTGCTTTTCCCAGCAGCAGGTCGCGGTACTTCTCCATCGGGTAGCGTCCGGTGATCAGCGAGCGGACCGCTTGTGGCCAGCGCTTCATGAAAACCCCCAAATCGCTGATGGCCGACTCAAAAGCTTCACGGCTGGCGTTGACAGTTCCGTAGACAACCTGGTTCTTAAGTACGAGGTTGCGCATGATCAAATCGGTGTCCACTTCGATCGGTCCTTTGCGCCCGGGCACACCTGTGAAAATGAAAACGCCGTTCGTGCCCAGCACGCGCATCACATCGAACGCGAGCGAGGAGGCGCCCACGGCCTCGTACACGACATCAATGTTGCCGATGCGCGCCGGCAATTGATCGGGCGAATGTTGTTGCGATGAGATGTATTTCGCGCCGAACGATTCGGTGAGCTGTGATTTCCTGGAGGGAGGCACTTCGCGCGAATACACGTACGTGTCGAAACCATTTGTCACCAACGCCATCGCGCCGAGGATGCCGACCGGTCCCGCACCGAGCACCAGCGCGCGGTGACAGTAGCCGGCGGGTTTGCCGGGTTCCACTGGACAAGCCCAGGGCAGTCGTTGCTGGACCTGCCAGAGTTGCGTAATCGCCTTTTCGGCAATCGTGAGGGGTTCGACCAAGACGGCCACTTCACGCAATTCGCGTGGAACGACGTTCATATACTTTTCATCATCCACCACGGTTTCGGTCATGAATCCGTGGCGCTCCTTAATGCCACGCTCGGTGAAATCGCCCGTGTAACAAAAATCCTGGCGGCCTTCCTGGCAGGCAAGGCATTCCTTGTGCGGGCAGGGGCGACGAACCGTCATGACGACCAAGTCGCCCTTTTTCGCGCGTGTGACACCCGGGCCGACTTCGACTACTTCGCCGAGCGATTCGTGTCCGATCACCAGATAATCAGAGCCTGAAGGCGGCGTGCCGTACTCGAATGCACAAATCTCTTTGTCGGTTCCGCAGACGCCGACCTCCAGCATGCGGAGCATCACATCGGTCGGCGAGGAAAGCGTCGGGGCGGGGTGATCAATGAGTTTGATTTCTTTAGTTTTCGGAAAGACAGCGATCGCTCTCATCGTCACCTTGATTTGGATACGGCGTCAGATGATTTGGTTTCACTCGACCCGCGACGAAACCACCACTCGTACGCCAACATCAATTAAACTAGGCTAGCGTTGTTATGGACGAAATCAACGAGAAACTGATCAGGGGCAAACAGCGCATCGCGGAAATCGGCAGGAACAAGCCGAAGATTATCAGCCCCACGCGGGATCGCTTGCCCCCTGGACAGCATGAGGTCAAGAACTGGCCAGTCCTCGACTTGGGAGTTCAACCCGACATTCCGCCGGATAAGTGGTCGCTGAGAATCGACGGGCTGGTTGAGAAACCGACGTTGCTGACATGGCAGGACTTCATGGCGCTTCCGCAGGTGGACAGGATTGCGGATTTCCATTGTGTCACAACGTGGAGCCGGTTCGACAATCATTGGAAGGGAGTCTCGTTCCAGTCCATTTGCGATCTAGTGAAGCCAAAACCGGACGCGAAATTTGTTTTGTTCACCAGTTATGATGATTACTCTACGAACCTCCCGCTCGAAATGGCGATTGACGATGCATTGATCGTGCACGAGTGGGAAGGCAAACCATTGGCCCGCGAACACGGCGGCCCGGTGCGAGTTGTTGTCTCCAAGGTGTACGCCTGGAAAGGCACCAAGTGGGTTAAGGACATCATCTTCCTTCCTCACGATAATCCCGGGTTCTGGGAAGTGCGGGGCTACTCCAACACAGCCGACCCGTGGAAGGAAGAGCGGTTTTCCTGACGCGGCGCATCGTTGAAGAGTGGACTTTTCCAGGGCGCTATACCAAACTGCGACATGCTTTCAAGGATTCTGGCGCTTATTCTGATTTGTTCTTCCGCGATGGCGGCGGAGTTGCCGCCTGCCTTTGATTCAACTGATCTGTACGGGCTGCAAACCGCCCTTCGTGGAATCAAGATGTCGCCGCGGGACTTGTCCTTCAAAAAGGACATGGTCGATTGCGAATTGGTGCTGCAAAAATCACGGTTGTTTCTTCAGCAGCCGCTGATGCTGCCGGCCTATGGGCATCAAGTCGTCACCAACTTGCAGTCAGTCTCGTCGCTTGAAGGACTGGCTGATTTCAGTCGCGAGCAACTGGAGCTTCCGCTGGCGCCGATTGGTGAACGCGCACCGGATATTCAATTGGACGCGGAATTCCTGAAACGACTTCCTCCAGCCGTTGCCGAAGCCGTCCAAACAATCACACGCGCCGCATCCTTCGCGCAGTTGCTGTTGCAGCAATCCTTGCCGATAGACAAACAATCTCCCTTTGCCGCTTTCGCGCTGGACGCGCTTCATCTTGATGAGGACAAGGGTGAATTGCAATCGTGGGAACAATTGGGCATTGATACCGGCAAGATTCGCGACCTGCTTGCCCGTGACAAGAACCTGGAATTACAGGACAGCGAAATCGGTGACGCATTGCTCACCGCGGACGATCATTACTATGCACCGACCATGTTCGTGGCCTTTGAAACATTATGCCGGGCTGTGGACGCAGCGATTGTTCAATTGCGTTCAACAAATATCACGGAGGAATTTGAGATATCGACCGATACTCCGCTGGGCAAAATCATTTGCGGCGGCGCCGGCTGCAACGTCTATACGAACGAGGCATTCCTGATCATCGACACGGGCGGTGACAATGTTTATCTGAACAGCGCGGGCGGCGCGAATGGATTGGCGGGCCGGCCCATCTCGATTGTAATCGATCTTGGCGGCAACAGTCAGTTTCTCTCCCGACACAGTTTTTCTCAGGGCTCGGGTTTGTTCGGGATCGGCATCCTGGCGGCGCTTGGAAGCAATTCCACATTTGTTGCGAAGCATCTTTCACAGGGCGCCGGTTTTTTTGGTTGCGGGCTGCTGATGACGGGGGAGGGGAAGCAGACATTTGAAGGCGACACGTTTTGCCAGGGGGCAGGGGAATTTGGCGCGGGCATCTTATGGCAGCGCGGCGGGGACACGACGTATCACGCCTCCGAGATGGCGCAAGGATTTGGCGGCACCAGTGGCATCGGCTTGCTCTTGGATGAAAGTGGGAACGATTTGTATTACGCGGGCGGCAAGTATCCGTGTCCGTGGTTGCCCGGCCAATATTTTTCCCTGTCCCAGGGGTTTGCCTACGGCATGCGGCCCTTTGCAGGCGGAGGCGTGGGCATTCTGTGCGATTTGAAAGGCGACGATCATTACGTGGCCGATGTATACGGGCAGGGCGCGAGCTATTGGTATTCAACCGGATTGTTGCTCGACGTGGAGGGGAACGATGTCTATCAGGCCTATCAATACTGCCAGGGCGCCGGGATTCATCTGAGCAGTGGGTTGCTTGTTGATTGGAGCGGGGACGACGAATACAGCGCCGCACACATCTGTCAGGGTGCCGCGCATGATTATAGCGTCGGCATCCTGATTGATCGCGCGGGTAATGATCGCTACACTGGATTGACCACGGCGCAGGGTGCGGCGATCAACAATTCCTTCGCGCTATTGCTCGATAAATCCGGGGACGACTTCTACGCTGCCCGCGATGTCAAACAATCGCAGGCCAGCGGTCACGATGGAGGCAAACGGGAATACGGTTCAATTGCGCTCCTACTCGACCTGGCAGGCAATGACGTGTACTCGCAGGGGCAAACAAACAACGAAATGTGGCTCAAGCCATTGTACGGTGCGGGGCTGGACACAGAGCTGACGAATAAGACCGAAGCGGCGGGGACCCCCCTCGAGCCGTTTTCACTCGCGCGCGTGACGGTGCCGCTCGCGCGGCCGGGGCTCGCCGCGGCCGG
>CAZAQZ010000009.1:17217-20454 GCA_964487175.1 uncultured Verrucomicrobiota bacterium
TGGCTCTCGTGAAGGTGCCGCATGTCGAACGGACCCGATACGAACCGGTGGACGTTCACGGTCCCATCGAGCTGCTTCTGCGCCGCAGCCTCCGCGATGCGAGCACGGAGCAGGAGCACGAGGACAGCGAAGCCGCGTGGAAGGAGTTGAAACAGCGCGGGCTGGAAGTGCTGCCCTATTTGCTGACACGCCTCGACAGCCCGAACGTCGTGTTACGATCCAAAATCGAGGAGTTGATCGACGCGATCAGCACGAACGCCGCCCCGGTGCTCATGGCCGGCATCGACACCGCGAGGAATGACGAGATCGCGCGGGTGTGTTGTTATTTTCTCGCACGATTTGAGACCGCGACAAACGCGATCCCGCACGTGCTGCCGCTTCTGGAACGCGAGAAGACACGGACGACAGCGTTCTACACATTGGGCCATTTGCGCGCCCATGAGGCGTACGCTCCGGCATTGGGGGCGTTGAATGACCCGGACGAACGCGTTCGGCTGCGTGCCGCACAGGCGCTTGGTCGCATCGGTGATCGTCAGGCAGCCGGGAAATTGATCGGGGCTCTGGACGACGAGATGTGGGACGTGCGTTATGCAGCGGAAGACGCACTGGTGGCATTTGGCAGGCAAGGCATCGATCCATTACGCCGCGCTTCGGCGAAGGCCACCCCACGGGCACGTCCGCACATCATCGAAGCGCTGGCGCGGCTCGGCGATCGGCGTGCTCTTTCGTTGGCAAGCGCGGAACTGCGCGGGGAGGACCCACTGGTCCGAAAGGCCGTTGAACAACAGCTTTCGCAGGATCTCCAGGAGGCGCAACGCAACTCTTCGACGAGAAAAATACGTTGACCGATAGCCATGGGGACTCTTAAATCCCGGCCATGCAAACTGACCCATTGTGGATGGCCGACCAGATTACGTATCAGATTTTTCCCGACCGGTTTGCCATCGGCAAACCGCACACGTCAGAGACGAAACTGAAGCTGCCGGTTTATCGGGACGCCACTTACTCGCTTCGCCGCTGGGACGAATTGCCGGAGAATCCGTCACGCGGCCGGGACTTTTTTGGCGGGGACCTGGGCGGCATAACGGACAATCTGGATTACATCCAGGACCTCGGTGTGACAACGTTGTATCTGACACCCGTGTTCGTTGCGCCCTCAAATCACAAGTACGATACGACGGATTTTTTTACCATCGATCCGCAATTTGGCGGAGAACAGGCGCTGCGCGGCCTCATCAAACAGCTCAAACACCGAAAGATGCGGCTGATCCTCGATGCCGTGTTCAATCACGTGAGCGACATCCATCCGTGGTTTCTGGCGGCAAAACGAGGCAAGAAACCGTACAAGGATTTCTTCACGTTCACCAAGGACGGACAGTACGAAAGCTGGCGCGGGTATGGGCACATGCCCGAGTTGAACCTGGCAAACGAACAGTTGCAGGGACTGCTGTTTCGCAAGAGGGACAGCGCGTTGCAAAAGTATCTCGAGCTGGGCGTGGACGGTTGGCGGTTCGACGTGGCCGTGGATGTCGGACTGGGCATCGTCCGTAAGATACGGGCGGCTGTCAGACAACGGTATCCCGACGCGGTCCTGCTCGGCGAAGTGATGTGTTACGCGGGCGATTGGTGCAATCGTGACGACGTGTTTCACGGCGTGATGAATTATTATTTCCGCGACGCGGTGCTGGGATGGCTGCGCGGCGATGTATCGACCCGGCAGGCGAACCTCGCAGCGGAGGAATACTTCCGTGGCTACAATCGCCCAGGCGCTATCCGGTCGTGGAACATGCTGTCGAGCCACGACACGCCGCGATTGCGATGGACAATCCACGACCCAGCCCAACGGAAGCTGGCCATTGTCGCGCAGTTCACGCTGCCCGGAGTGCCGTTCGTCTATTACGGCGAAGAGATCGGCATGGACGGCGGAAACGATCCTGATTGCCGGAGGCCAATGATCTGGGACGAGAAACGATGGGACAAGGGGACGCGGGGATTCTATAAGAATCTGATCGAAATCAGACAGTCGCGCGCGGAATTGCGCCGTGGTGAATTACTGATGCTGGGTTATAAACTCGATGCGGATGCCCTGGTCTTCCTGCGTCACACAGACAAGCCGGATGAGGTGGCGCTGGTGGTGATCAACAATTCGACGCAGCCACTCAGGCAAATCGTGTTCACGCCTTACTCGCATTTGTATCATGCATTGCCCCTGAAGAACCTGCTCGATCCATCACAGATGGTGAACATGGAGGCGGGGAACGTGAATCTCGAGATCCCACCGCGCACCGCGGCGATCTTCGTGCCGGACGACACACAGATCCGGAACTACAAATTCTTCAAACCGCGCAATTTGAAGTAGGTGAGCGGTATGCAAGTGCGTTTGAAACCAGTGTCTCTCGACGATGTGGAGGCACTTTTCCAATGGATCAAACGCTACTACGAATTTGATCACATTATCTTTGACGCGCGTTCAATTCGTCGAGGAATCAGGACACTTCTCCGGCGTCAGAATTACGGAATGGCATGGTTTATTTGCGCGGAGGGCGAGACTGTTGGTTACACGGTCCTCACATACGGATTTGACATGGAGTTTGGCGGCCTGCTCGGAATCATCACCGATTTTTACATCGACGAGCACCATCGGGCCAAAGGAATCGGATCGCGCGCATTAAAGGAAGTTATTGCGTTCGCGCGCCGCAACGGCTTATCGACGATTGAATTGCAAGTTATCAGAGGCAATGAGATCGCCCTCAAGTTCTATCAAAACGCCGGATTCACCTGCCTCGACCGGCGATTGATGTCCAAGTGCACACGCCGGTCGTTCACGAGGGCACCTGTTCGGGCAAAAAAGGAATGAGCATTTCCTATAACCGGATAGCGGGCCAAAGCGTGGAACGCCTGGCGGCCCTGAGCGACGGCATCTTCGGGGTGGCAATGACGCTGCTGTTGCTGGAACTCCGCGTACCGGCGAAGGAGTTTATTCACAGCGAAGCGGATTTGTGGCATGCGCTGGCTGGACTGGCTCCGCAACTCGTGGTCTACTTGATGAGCTTTATCACGCTCGGCATTTTTTGGGTGGGCCAGCAGGCCCAACTCAACCACCTCGAGCGCTCTGACCGTCATCTGACATGGATCCATCTCGCGTTTTTGTTCGCGGTCACGATCCTGCAGTTTTAGACCAGGCTCTTTGCGGAGTGCATAACCCAACGAGCCGCGTTGATCACATACTGGAGCAAC
>CAZAQZ010000010.1:0-20367 GCA_964487175.1 uncultured Verrucomicrobiota bacterium
TCAGTGATCCTTTCGGGCGGCTTCCTGTCCGGCGGCCAACTGACCAACCAGGGGGTGGTGGCTGGCTTCGGGACCAACCTGGAAAACTTTGTCAACTCCGCCAGCGGCACGGTGATCGCGAGCAACGGCGTGCTGGGCTTCACCGGTTCGGTCGTGAGCAATGCGGGTTTCATCGCCGTCAACTCCGGCGGTACGCTCAACGTGACGCCGGCTTGGAATAACACGGGCACGATCACGAATGGTGGGTATATCATTGGCGGTGCCTTGACCAACAGTGGTACGATCCTCACCTACGCATCAAACAATGGTACGATCGGCAGCTCCTCATTGGTCAACACGCCCAACGGCACGATGATCCTCAGTAACGGTGCGAACCTATATCTTAAAACCGGCACCAGTTTCAACAACACCGGCACAATCCTCCTGAATGCGGCGACGAGCCAGTCAGACAGCTTGAACTACGGCCAGACGCCCTCGGAGATGACCAACGCCGGGACGATCGTCAAGACGGGCGCCGGCTTTGCCGAGTTCAACGGGAATTTCGGGAACAACAATTTCGCCTTCAATAATAGCGGCACGATTCTCGTCAACGGCGGCACGCTGGCGATCAATCCCGTGGATGCCTTCACGGCCGGCGGCTTCAGCAACACCGCCGCAGGATACATCCAGGTCAACTCGGGCGCGACGTTTGCGATTAACCGCGATGCCAACGCGTTTACCAATGCCAGTGCTGTCGTTAGCCGGAACGAAGGGGTTGTTAACCTGAATGGAGGCACGATCACCGTCCAGTTTAATGGCTCTCAGGCTGCGGATCGTCCGATTCAAAACGACGGCACGATCATGGGGTCGGGCACAATCGCGTTCACGCTCAACCAATCCAGCACGGGCGTCACGATCGCCAGCAACGGCGTGTTGAACGTGCTGGGCAGCTACAACGGGCATCAAGCCACGTTTGCTTCCGGCGGGCCTTCGTCGACCGATTACGGGACGTTCAGGGTCTTGTCGAACGCGACCCTGAGGCTCAACGGCAACAGCCCGTCCGGGTTCGGTGGCGTGTGGGTGCTCAACCAGGGCGGCACTCTTGATCTGAATGCGAACAGTCTGGATTTGGGTAACGCCTTCATGCCGGGCAGTTCATTGAACGGCACCGTCCTGCTGGGTACGGGCGCGAACTTCACGTTGTCATCGTCAACCGGTGGCCAGACGTATCAACAGAACGGCACGTTCGCAATGTCGGGCGGGACAGTCACGTATGTGAATACAGCCGGCTTGAATGCGTTCACCAACGCCGGCTGGATTACCGGCAATGGCACGTTCCAGACCGGATTCAATCCGAACAGCTACGCCTTCGTCAATCAAGGAACAATTCTGGCCAATGCAGCAGGGGCCACGGGATTGGTGTTCATGTCGCAACAGTCGACCGGCAACCCTGGTTTCCTGAACGGCACCAACGGTTACGTCCAGATTAATACCAATGGCAGCGTGTTCGTCGACCGGTTCGGCCTGAACAACGGCGACGCGTGGAGCACGGCCAACCTTCCGACCAATCAGGGTGCGATCTTCATGAACGGCGGTACGCTGGCTGCCTCAGACCTCGGGTCGAGCCTGACTGGATTCGCGTTCGCGAACTCCGGCAGCGGCACGATCCAGGGCAACGGCACCATTGTCGCGGCCGTCCAGAACTCCGGGACAATCGAGGCCCAGAACGGCACGTTGACGCTGTTCAATTCGACGCACACCTCCGGCAACTACACCGTCAGCAATTTCACCCAAAGGGCGACTGGCGTTTTGCAGGCGGACGCCAGCGGCACGTTGCTGCTGAGCAACCAGAATGGGTTGGTCACGTTCATCAATGGCGGCACGATCAACGCCAACGGCGGCACGATCATCGCCGGATCTATCACGAACCAGAATGTGATCACCGGCTTCGGCACAATCGCCGGGGGCGGCGTGATCAACCAGATCGGTGGCGCGATCAATATCAACACAGGTAACGCACTCACGTTCACGAACGTCACAGCCGGGTCATTCTCAATATTCAACCAGGGCACCATTGCAATGAACGGCGGCACTCTGGTGAGCAGTGCGGTCATCACCAACGCGGGAACTGTTGCAGGATTCGGCACCGTCACGGGCGGCGGAGTGAATGACGGCGTGGGCGCCTTCGTGTACGCGCTGACGAACGGGGCGAATGCGGGTACGCTGACCGTGCAATTGAACAGCTTCACCAACGGTAACGGGGCCACCATTGGCACCATCGGCACGAACGCGGTGCTGAACCTCCTGTTGCCGGGGCCGGGCAACGTTCTGATCAATAACGGCACGATCTCCGTCTCCGGCGGCACGATTCTGTTCTCGGGCGGTACGGGTACAATCACCAATTTTAATACGATTGCCGGTGTGGGCGACGTGACCAAGCTCCCGGTCATTAACCAGTCAGGCGCTTCCTTCGTTGCGCAAAATCCGATTCCCGGATTGAGCAATCTGGTCGCTTCAGTGGGCACGACCAACAACGGCATCCTGGGCGGCAAGAATGGCGCAACGTTGTCGTTGACGGTCGGCGGCGGCGGAACGACCAGTCTTGTGAATCAAGGCACGATCAACCTGAATGGTGGTTTCATCACCTTTAATGGCGGTCAGGGCTCGGTCAGCAACGTCAGTGGCGGTTTCATTTATGGTTCTGCGAGCACGGAAAGCAATCTGAACGTCGTCAACCTCACCGGCGGCACGGTGATGGCCAGCAATGGCAGTTTGCGGGTCGGGCTGCTTAACAATCTTAACCAGGGCTTACTCAGCAACTACAGTGGGTCTGCCAGTGCGCTGTTGTTGACGAACACGGTCCTCGTCAACCAGGGCACGATCGCACTGAATAGCGGTGGGCTCGTCATGGGCGGCAGCATCATCACCAACCAGGGCGTAATCAATGGGCCGGGCAGTTACAGCTCGTCGCTCTATAACGACGTCAATGGCACCGTCGCGGCTCAGAACGGCACATTAAATCTCGCTACCAACGGTGCATCGGAGGCGGTTTATAACCTTGGCACATTCACAATTGCCAACGGCAGCACGCTCAGTGTAACGCCCGACTGGAACAACACCAACGGCATGGTCAGTATCACGGGCGGCGTGCTGGCCGGCGGCTCAGTGACAAACACGGGCACCGTCGTCGGCAATGGCACGATTACCAGCACCACCTTTCAGAACCTCGCCAGCGGCACGATCAAAGCCACCAACAGCGCGAGCTTGAACATTTTGTCCACGACCGTTGTGCAAAACGGCACGATGATCGGCGGAAGCTCGCCCAACTCAACAATCTTTATCACGAACACGACGGCGATCCTGGGCAACAGCGGCACGATGATCCTTGATAGCGCGGCTGGTACAACAAACCGGGCGTTTGTTCTCTACCAGGGTCCGGCGGGGGCCACGCAATTCACCAACGCCGCGAGCGGCCTGATCGAGGGCGCGGGCTTCATCCTGTTGGGTGACTTCCAGCCGGGCGGTCACAACTACAGCATGTTCAACGCCGGCAATATCCTGGCGACCAACGGAGCGTTGTTTGTCCAGCCTGGCGACGCCTTCACCGGTAACGGCTTTGAGAACCTGGCGGGGGGCACGGTGACGGTGGCCAGCGCCTCCACGTTTGGGATTCATCGCACGGACAATATTTGGAACAACGCGACGACCACGCAACCTGGCAACGCGGGCGTGATTCAGCTGAATGGGGGTTCCCTCACCCTGGCTGGTGATAATGGCGCGATGGTAATCGAGAACTACCGGACGTTTAGCAACGCCGTCAGCGGGTTGATCAGCGGGTCCGGCACGATCATGGGCAGCCTGAACAACCTGGGCACGATCAATGCCACCAACGGCAACCTGAACCTCAACAACGGCACCAACTTCGTCCAGGCTGGCACGGTGACTATCCAGAGCAGCGGAACATTTACCGTGCTTGGCACGACGGTCCTGACAAACTCCGGGCAGGTCCTGCTGTACGGCGGCACGCTCAGTGCCACGAACATTGGGCAAAATGGCAACTCGTTATTCAATACCGGAACGCTGGCAGGTCAGGGCACCTTGACATTGGGTGTTAACAACGCGACGAACGGGGCCAATGCTCACCTGCTGAATACGGGCAACTTGATTGCCACGAACTGGGGCAGTGGTTCTTCCGGCACGTTATTCATAAGCACGGGTAACGCCTTCTCGGGCGGCGGATTTGAGAACCTGGCGGGGGGTACGGTCCAGATCGCCACGAACATGACGCTAACCATCAACCGCAGCCAGAACGCCTGGGCCACCAGCGGCAACGCGGTGACTAACTTGGGTGTGATCGCCTTGGGAGGCGGCACGTTGAACTTCGCGGCGGATGGGACTGTCACCAACGCCGCCGGGTTTATCAACAACGGTTCGGTTACTGGATTCGGCGTGGTTGTTGCCGCGCTGACGAATGCGTCGTTGGGAACGATCGCGCCATCGGGCGGCACGCTGGTCATGGATGGCTCGGGCGGGTTTGGCAATAGTGGCACGATTTTGGTTAATGCGGGCAATTCTCTAGTGTTGACGAATTTTGCGACGACCAGCGGCCTGAGCTTTACCAACGCCGGGATAATCCTGATGCAGGGCGGTCTGTTGCAGGCCGGGGTGATCTCGTCGACGAACACGATTCAGGGCTATGGCACGATTGCCGGCGGCGGCGTGGCCAACAGCGGCACGCTACTGGCCAATGCGACGAATTTGACGTCGGTAGGCACGTTGACCGTGACCTTGACCAGTTACACCAACAGTGCGGTGGCAACGCTGGGTGTGATTGGCACCAATACGGTCCTGGACGTCCATACACCGGGCAATACGCCGTTCCTCGTCAACCTCGGCACGATCAATGTGTCGGGTGGTACGATCACTAACACGCTGGCCAGCGGAATGGTGATTTCCAACCAAAACGTGATCTCCGGCGTGGGTACGCTGTCGAGCCTGCCGGTGGTGAATGCGGCCGGTTCGTCAGTCATTGCACAAAATCCGACCCAGGGCATCAGCAATTTCTACGTGGCTGTTTCCACGGCGACGAACATCTCCGGTGCAACCTTTGGCGCCAATGGCGGTGCGACGCTATTGCTGACCACCAGCAATGGAGTGGGGCTTGTCAACAATGGCACGATTGAACTGAATGGCGGCTTCATTACGATCAATGGCGGGGCCAGCGAAGTGACCAACCTGAACGGGCAGATTTACGGGTCGGGCCTGCAGAGCAACCTGAACGTGGTCAATCTCAACGGCGGATCGGTGGTGGCCAGCAACGGCACGTTGCGCTTTGGTATGCTGAACAATTCCAACAGCGGGTTGCTGAGCAACTTCAACTCGACCTCAACGCTGTTGCTGACGAATACAATCCTGGTTAACGCTTCGAGCGGAAAGATCCTGCTCAATGGCGGCGGCCTGGTCATGGGCGGCAGCGTGATCACCAATGAAGGACTGATCCAGGGGCCGGGCAATTATTCCTCTGGACTCTATAACGACACAGCCGGCACGGTGATGGCTACCAATGGCACGCTGGCCATCGCCACCAATGGACCGAGCACCGAGGCCGTGGTCAACCTTGGCACGTTTACGATCCAAAACGCCAGCACGCTGCAAGTGGGTGGCGCCGGCGCCAATGCGGTGACCTGGAACAATACCAACGGCACGGTCAACCTGTTGGGCGGATCGCTGGCGGGCGGATCGATGACCAACAATGGCACGATTCTGGGCAACGGCACGATTGTTTCCGGCGTGGGCCTGTACAATGCGGCGGGCGGCACAGTCCAGGCCAGCAACGGCGTGTTGGTGGTCAGTTCGACCAGCGTGACGCAGAACGGCACGATGATCGGCGGCACGGCGTCGGGCACGTATATCCAGATCACCAATATGCCGGGTTCGTTCGTCAACAGCGGCACGATGGTGCTGGGCAGCGCGGCCAGCCAGACGAATGTTGGGTTCTACGTCCTGGAGAATTTCACCAACGCGGCGGGCGGCGTGATCAGTGGCGCTGGCATCGTGCGCAGTGCCGACAATGTGGTCGGTGGCGCTGGCCGCAACTATAACTTCTTCAACGCGGGCCTGATTGCAGCCACCAACGGCGCGCTCGTAGTCGATTCCGGCGACGGTTTCTCGGCTGGTTTTAACAACCTCGGTGGCGGGACTGTGACTGTGGCAAATGCTTCCACATTTGGCATCGCGCGCAGCACCAATGCGTGGCTCAACAGCGGCTTCGACCCGTACAACAGCGGGGCGATCCTCCTTAACGGCGGCGTGGTGGCCACGTACACCAATACCGGCACGGGTGCGACGGCCACGCCGGTGCTGGACACGGCCTTTGCGGTTTCCAATGCCGTCGGCGGCGTGATCAGCGGCAACGGCAGCTTGAACATGAATCTGGTCAACCTAGGCACGGTCAACGCGACCAATGGAACCCTGGTACTGGCAGGCACGGCCCAATTCAATCAAAACGGCACCCTGTCGATTCAGAACGGCGCCACCTTCACGACATTGCAAAGCACGGGCAATTTCCAGAACAACGGCAACATGTTGTTGTACGGTTGCACGTTCGTCGGGACCAACTTCGCCGCGTTCGCGTTTGTCAACGCCGGAACGATCAATGGCAACGGCGTGTTTAACACTGGCGCGCTCAACGTCTCTGGTGGGGAAAACATGATCAACGCGGGCGGTACGATTATCGCCACCAACGGAACGTTGTTGGTGAACGTCGGCGACTCGTTCAACGGCGGCGGCTTCAGCAATGCGGCCAATGGCACGGTGGTGGTCGCCAACAACGGAACGCTGGAACTGAACCGCTCGAGCAATGCGTGGAACAACGCCAGCAACTTAAACCCGCGGAACCTGGGCGCGATCAAGATGCAAGGCGGCGTGTTTATGACGGAAGCCGGCGGCGTGGCCGATGCGTCACGGTTCATCCTGAACGTTTCCGGCGGTTCGATCAGCGGTTCGGGTACGATTTCCGCCAGTATCACCAATGCCAGCGGGGCGCTCATCGACGCCACGGGCGGCGGGACGCTGGCCTTGGCGGGCACGGGCGCCTTCTCGCAGGCAGGCACGCTGGAAGTGGATGCCAACACGACGCTGTTGATTAGCAACGCGACGGCGGGCCTGGTCAGTTTCGCCAACGCCGGCACGATCAATATGGACGGCGGCACGCTGACAGCCGGGGCGATCACCAATGCCAACTGGATTTATGGCAACGGTACAATCAGCGGTGTAGGCGTGTTCAACAATTCGTTCATGATGGCCAGCAACGGCGCGTTGTTCGCCTCGCTGAGCAGTACGATCAACGCCAGCACGGCGACCATCGGCACGTTGAGCACCAACGCGGTGTTGAACGCGCAGTTACCCGGTGCCAGCAGCTTCCTGGTCAACCAGGGCACCGTCAGCATGGCGGGCGGCACGTTGTTGCTCAACAACACATCAGGCAACACAATTAGTAACTCCAACGTGATCATCGGCGTGGGCGATTTGACGGCGAACACAATCGTCAATAGCGGCACGATTCTGGCGGCTAATCCGGTTAGTGGCGTGAGCGTGTTTAGCGTCGGGATCGGCTCGGTCAACCCGGCGTCGGGTACGATTGGGGCCAGCAACAACGCCACCTTGAACGTCGTGCTCAGCGGCGGCACGAGTTTCTCCAACAACGGATCGATTTCGATGATTGGCGGGTCGCTCACGATCAATGGCGGGTCGGGAGGCACGATCACCAACAACCTCTTCGTGACAGGCGTCGGCACGGTGACCCCAGCCATCTATAATAACGGGACGGTCCAGGCAACAGTGGCAGGCGGCGTGTTGGACGTCGCGTTGCAGAACGGTACCAATATCAGCAACGGTTATCTCAGTGCGGGCTCCGGTGCCATTTTGCAGATCGAAGGCAGTCTGGTTAACCTCGGCACGATCGGCCCGGTCGGCGCAGTCGGCGGGACCATTCAAATGGCCTCCGCAACGGGTATCATTACCAACCAAGGTACGATCCAGGGCATCAATGGGCTGGCGTTCAACAGCTACGTGCAGAATAATAATCTGATCTACGCCACGAACGGCTTGGTCAATTTCAATGCCGCCAACGGTTTGGGCAACGCGGCCACGGTCAATGTGGGCAATGGAGGCACCTTCCAGTCCAACTCGTCCAATTCATGGGCCAACGCCGGCACGATCGATATGCGCGGCGGGACCTTGCGAACGGGCGGGTTTACCAACGCACTGACATCCGCAATCTTCACCAATAACAACACTATCGACGGTTATGGCACGTTGATTGGCGGCGGCGCGTTCGGTCTGGCCTCCGGCACTGCGGGCGCCGACAAGACGATTGTGAACCTGGGTACGATTGTGGTTACCAACCCAATTAGCGGCGCGGCGGTGACATTGTTTGTCAGCACCGGGACGGCTCAATCCCAAGGCGGCATCCAGAACCTGGGCAACATCATTATCTCCTCGAACAACACCTTGAGCTTGAATCGCCAATCCGGACTGCCGATCCTCAATACGGGTAGCATCACCATCCAGAATGGCAATTTGACCGGAAGCGGAATTCTCTCCAACGATTCGGGTGGCGTCATTCAGGGCTATGGCACGCTGACGTTCGCGATGGTCAATGCTTCGGGCGGCACAATTCGCGCCACCAACGGTCTGATGTCCATGACCGGCAGCGTGGTTCCGGTCAACGCGGGTACAATCGAAATTGACAACGCCTCAACACTGACGTGGGATGCGACCAATTCCTGGCAGAACAACGGGACGATCACGTTGCTGGGCGGCACGTTGCGTACGGGAGGTCCAACCAACGCATTCGCCGGCGGCGAGCCGTTCACCAACATTAATTACATGGCGGGTTTCGGCACGATCATCGGCGGCGGCGCGTTCAACACCAATGGATCCGGCATCGACAAGGCGATTATTAACCTCGGCACGATCGTTGCCAACGGTGGTACGCTGGTTGTTGATACGGGCGATTCGACCATCAGTAATGGCATCGCGAATTTTGGCACAATGGTTGTCAGTAATGCGACCGACACGCTGGATTTGCGGAGGTCGCCCACAGCAGGAACCAACAACTTCATCATCAATACCGGCACGATCATCATCAACGGCGGCACACTGACGGCCAACACGGCCATTACCAACCAGTCGGCCAACGGGTCGCCCGGCGTGATCAAGGGCTTTGGCACAATCGCGTTGACCAATCAATTGGTCAACTCCGGCACCATCCGCTCGACCAACGGAGTCCTGAGCTTCATCAGTCCCGTAGGCAGCGTGCCGCTCCAGGTGACACAAAGCGGCACGTTGGCGGTGGAACTCGGCAGCCAGATGATCTTTGGATCCGATAGCAACGCCCCTGTCGCCAACAGCGGCACGATCCTGATGGATGGCGGCATCTTCCGTAGCGGTGTGTTGACCAATACGAGCACGGCCATGATCAGTGGCTACGGTACGATGACACCGGGCATCATCAACTCCGGTACATTGCTGGCCAGTGGCGGGACGCCGTTGAATCTGCTGGGCAGCGTGATCGCCAACAATGCAGGCGGAGTGTTCGGCGCCAGCAGCGGCCAGTTGATTGTTAATGCTGTCTTCACCAATGCGGGCACCGTCAGCTTCCTGAACAGCGTGGGTACGTTCAACAGTGCCGTGGTCAACAAGGGCGCCTGGATCACCGACCCGAGTACCAACGTTTTCTACGGCGACTACACGGT
The DNA here is from genome assembly GCA_964487175.1 of uncultured Verrucomicrobiota bacterium. GTDB lineage: Bacteria > Verrucomicrobiota > Verrucomicrobiia > Palsa-1439 > Palsa-1439 > CAWFPN01. The sequence goes on from CAZAQZ010000010.1 coordinate 9,738, forward strand.
GGCCGCCAACGGCTACATCTCTGCAAGTGCGGGCGATGTGAGCATCTTCAAGTCGAACTTCGTCAACGTCAGCACGTTGTCAAACCAGTACAACACGCTTAAGAGCCAGTTCACCTTCAACGGCAGTGGCGGCTACACCCAGGCGTTTTACGTGGCGGGACTAAACCTGGGCGGATGGTCCAGCTCGATCCAGACATCCAATGAACAGTTCTTTAGCAACGTGAACGGCACGTTCTCGACGAACTCCTTCCAATTCGCTGGTCAGGACCTTGTCCTCGGTTACACGAACAACTTCGGGCTGGGCACGCTGCAGGTGGGCGACTTGAACACGACCAGCACGCTGATCCTGGCTGATTCGTTCGGCACCGGCAGCGTGGGACCGGACGACGGCAAAGTGGCGGGGTTGTACGTCAACACGTTGACGCTGGATCCGGGATCGTTGCTGATCATCAGCAACAATGTCGAGTTGTACTTCCAGACGACCAACGGGGTGACGGGCATCGCGTTCGACCCGAACAATCTCAATGGAGCCAACGTGCTGCTGCTCGACGGCGCCTCGTTCCACGAGTTGACGATCATCCCGGAACCGAGCATACTGATGCTGTTCTCGGTGGGCTCGCTTGCAATCCTCTGGTACCGTCGCCGCAGGAAAGTTGCGCGCGGTTAGTCGACCACTGCAGATCTGCGGTTGTCCAATCAGCCTTTCAGGCCGGTCATGGATATGCCTTCGATGAAACTCTTCTGGGTGAAGAAGAACAGCACGATGATGGGAAGGGCAACCAGCGTGCTGGCCGCCATCAAGTAATGCCACTCCGTCCCACCATGCTGGCTTTGAAAGGCCTGTAATCCCAACGCCAGGGTAAAATCCTTCTCGTCCGTCAGGTAGATCAACGGCCCTAGAAAGTCATTCCAGGTGTACATAAACTGAAACAGCGCCACCACCATTAGCGCCGGCCGGCACAAAGGGAGGATGATTTGCCAAAAAATCCGGAACTCGCTGCAGCCATCGATGCGGGCGGCTTCGGACAAGTCCTTCGGGATCGTCATGAAGAATTGACGCAGCAAAAACACGTTGAACGCCCCGGCAAAGAACGAGCCCACCCAAAGTGGTTTGAGTGTGCCGATCCACCCCAGCCAGCGGAACAAGCAATACATCGGCACCATGGTAACAGGGAAGGGCACCATCATCGTCGCCAGCGCCAGCACAAAGATCTTGTCGCGCCCGCGCCATTCAACTCGCGAGAACCCGTAGGCGGCCAGCGCGCTGGACATCACGGTGCCCACGACAGTCAGGATGCACAGGATTAACGTGTTTTTCAGGTAGAGGGAGAAGTGTTTCATTGCCTTGATCGCGTTCACGAAGTTGCTCCAACGCGGTGAAACCTTCCGGATGATCTTGTCTGCGGGATAATTCTCAGCTTCCGATTTCGAGATTTCCGTCAGGACGCCATTCCTTTCGACGTAGAAGCTGTAGGGGAACCACTGCGGCGGCATCGACATGGTTTGATCGATGGGCTTCAGCCCTGTCGAGATCATCCATAAGAGTGGAACCAGGAAGGTAATCGAACCAAGCACCAGCATGGCGTAAATCAGGAATCGTTGCAGGACGCGCATTGGGTTATTCTCCGGCGTAGAATATGAGTTTGCGGGTCGAGCGCGTTGCAATCCAAGTCAGCAGCAGGATGATTAAGAACAACCCCCACGCCATCGCTGAGGCATAGCCCATCTGCTGATAATCGAACGCGTTTTGATACAGGTACACGGCATAGAATAGGGCGGAACGATTGGGTCCACCCCCGCCCAACATGATGTAGGCGTTGGCGAAGATTTGCAGCGAACCGATGATTCCCATGATGAGATTGAAATAGATCACCGGGGAAATCATCGGAACGGTGACATGACGAAACTTCACCCAGGCGCTGGCGCCGTCAATCTCAGCAGCCTCATACAGCGAACGCGGCACATCCTGCAGCGCGGCAAGGTAAATAACCATCCCGTTGCCGCAACCCCAGAGCGCCATCAGGATCAGTGACGGCTTCGTCCATTTTGGGTCGGCCAGCCACTGGGGACCCTTGATGTGGAACCATTCCAGCGCGTGGTTGAGAATGCCGAAGTTGCCATTCAGAATCCACAGCCAGGCCATGGAACTGGCGACGACGGGGATCAGCGACGGCAGGAAAAAGATCGCACGAAATACGGACCGTCCCTTGACCTTTTGGTTCAATAGAACGGCGACCAGCAGGGCGACGATCAGGCCCAACGGCAATGAAATCGCTGCGTAATAGAACGTGTTGTACAGTGACTTCCAAAACACATTGTCCGTCAGCATGTCCCGATAATTGAGCGCACCGATCCAGACGGGTTTGGAGAGCACATCGTAATCGCAGAACGAGTAATACATCGAAGCGCAAACCGGAAAGACCGTAAACGCGAGGAACCCGACGATCCATGGACTGATAAAGAGCAGACCTACCAGCAGGCTGTGCCGCTCACCGCGCGTCATATTCACTCCATTCCTTGTTGCGTTGGTCCTTGACGGCGTCCCACCGTCGCAAAACGCGGTCGAGTTTCCATTGCATGCGCAGTTGCACCGCATCCAGAGCTTCCTGCGGTGTGGCCTCCAAGGCAGTTACGCGATCGACAGCGACGTTCATCTCGTCGTTGTACTCGCCCCAGACCGACAGGGCCGGCACCCGCTGAGCGTTGGGACTGTTCGCGAGTGCAATGAACGTCCTGATGTAGGGGTTGGGATGGTTCTTGATGAATCCATCGCTGACCTTGGACAGAGGGCTGAACTTGCGCTGACCGAGACAGAGTTTCTCCATCGGCCCCTGGGTATTGATGTAACGGATGAACTCAAAAGCCTCCTTCGGGTGGTGCGATCCCTTCGGGATGACCAGCATGTCTGCATCAGCGAACGTGACCTGCGGATATTTCTGCGGGTCTTTTGCTGGGAATGGCGCGGCGCCCCATTCCATCTGCGGCGCGTATTTGTCGATGAAGTTGTACATCCACACGCCCTGCAACGTCATCGCAATCTGCCCGGCGAGGAAGGGGTTTTGCGGCGATTGGAAATTGCCAAAGGATGCACCGAAGCTGCGGCGGTTATCCACTCCGTACTTCTCAGCTTGCGAGCGAAGCCACGCGAATGCCTGAACGCACTCGGGGCTGTTTGCCGTGATCCGGCGCTCGCCATCCCACAATCTGCCGCCAAACCACCACACCCACATCGGCATCCACCAACCCGGTTGCTGTGGGTCGTGACCGATCTGCACCAGCTTGAAATTCTTGGCGCGCTTCTCCTGATCGGTCAGTTCCGTGTATCGGACGCGTGCGGTTGCGCCGTTGCGGTTGATCTCGACGATGGTGAGTTTCTCCGACATCGCTTCAAGTTCGTCAAGGCTTTGGGGTGGTTTGTCGGGATCGAGCCCCGCTTCGCGGAATAATTTCTTGTTCCAGTGCAACGCCAAAGTGGCGGGGGTGCTCGGCAGCGCCCACTGGAAGCCGTGATAGTTGCACATGTCCCAGTAGACCGGGATGTAATCGTCACGTTTGATGCCCGCCTGCTGCACCATCTTGTCCAGGGGCGTCAACGCGCCTTTCTCGGAAAAGCCGGTGATTGTCCCGCTGTACACCCCTGCGACGTCGGGCGGATCTCCGCCGGCGGGTGCGCAACCCGCCTTGCGCTCGATTTCTCCCACGGTGAGTTTCTTGACGAAGAGGCGGTTCTGTGAGGCATTGAAATCGTCGATGACTGCCTGCATTGCATCGTCCTCAAAGCCGGTCCACTTTTCCCAATAATCGATGATGAGGCGACCGTCGGACGTCCGCTCGTCGCCCTTGTGCTTGCAACCTGTCAAAGACAGAATCGCCAACCCCGTAACGACTGCTCTTGCGATATACGAGTTCATGCTATTCAAGTCAAAGTCTTCGAGTTCATTCTCAACGACGACAATGTGTACGTCTGCACTGAACTCTTACCATCTAACTGCGCTGATCCCCATCGGCTCTGCCATCAAACGATGTACGTGGCAATAGAATGAGCGGGCATTGAGCACATGGCCGCTCGTGCACCCCGCTTCAGTGTAAACGTCCGCTCTTTGTCGGTGCGGTTCAAGACGACAACCGCGATTGTTCGGTCCGGGTTAAGGAATGCCGTGGCTTCAAGATCATCCTGCGTGCTGGCGCAGAGAATTCTCGCCGCCCCCGGTCGTATGAATCTGCTAAAATGGCCGATATAATAATAGGAGCTCTGGAAAATCAATCGGTCGTTTCGCGTGTCGGCAATGATGGGTGCGCTGCAGAAGTTGTTCACATGGTTCGGCCCGCCGGTCTCGTCCAGCAGGATATTCCAATCGACCCAACCCACTGTCCATCGATTCAAATCATTAACGATGGAGCGGGCATATCGCTCGCCTAAATCCCAGGAACCGATATGCGGGCCGCCTTCCTGACACCCTTCCGTAAAAAGAAGATGTTTGTCCGGCCACGCGTCGTGAACGATCTGAACGTTGTCGAACTTGTCCGGGCCATACCAATGAAACCCAGTTCCCCAGATGTATTTGCTTGCTTCCGGATCGCTATAGGCTACAGCAGCCCGTTCCACCATCAAATCGCGGTTGTGATCCCAGACGATGATTTTGATGCGTTCCAATCCGGATCGGTGGAGCGTGGGGCCCAAATGGTCGCGTACAAAATCCCGCTCTTCTTCAGCGGTCCAAATGCAGGAATCCCATGGCTGGACGGCGGCGGGCTCGTTTTGGATTGTCAAACCCCAAATTGGTACGCCTTCCTTTTCATATTCCTGGATGAAACGAACGTAGTAGCGAGCCCACGCATCCCGGTATTCAGGCTTCAATTTTCCGCCCCCATTCATCTGCCCGTTGGTTTTCATCCAAGCAGGGGGGCTCCATGGTGAAGCGAAGAGTTTGAATTCCCCGGTGGCGGCGCGTTGCGCTTCCTTGATCATGGGTAGAAGGGCGCGCCGATCGTGATCGACCGAGAAATGCTTCAATTTCACGTCACCATCCACTTCAGTGTACGCGTAATTGCCCAAGGAGAAATCGCAACTGTTAATGTGCGTTCTGCATAGGCTGTAGCCATGTCCTTCGAGAGGATCAAAATAGGCTTTGAGAATGAGCCGCCTGTTCTTGGCGCTCATTTTATGGAACGTTACAGCGGCTGCCTCGGTAAAGGCGGCACCGAAACCAACGATTTCCTGAAATCGTTTGCAGTCATCGACCATGAGAATTGCCGGATCGGCAGTTGTGATTTTGGCCCACGGAATGGGAGGTTGCTCCGTAAGCCTGTCGTCTGTTTCCTTGGCAGTTAAGAAATTCCGCAATTGCATGGTAGAAACAATTCAATTCATTCTAATTGACACGGGTGCCAGGAATCAACTTTAAAGGTGGCTTATACAGCAAACGGTTGCATAATCCATAAAGGGATGTGACATGGAAGCAAAATCCATCATGCTGGGCGGTGCGGTTTGTCATCGTGACGACCAATTAGCAAAAAGCGAGTTTGTTGAAATTGCAGGCGAGCCCTTCGTTTGTATCCGCCACGTGGATGCCCTCGACCCGTTTTTCATGAGCGTCGTAAGCGATAGCGACCACTGGCTGTTCCTGGGTAGCAATACGCCATTCACGGCTGGTCGGGTCGATGCCGACAACGCGCTGTTCCCCTACCAAACCGTCGATAAACTGATCAGTCACGCTGACACCTGCGGTGCCCTGTCGATCTTCCTGGTCAAACGTGGCGAACAATGGTTCCTGTGGGAACCATGGCGGGAGAGCAGTCACGTGTATCGTGTCGAGCGACATCTGTATAAACACATTTATGGCACGAGCGTGCTGTTTGAAGAGATTAACACGGATCTCGGCCTGCGCTTTCGTTGGGGCCTCACTGCGTCTGAGCCCTACGGGTTTGTTCGCGAATGTTCGTTAGAAAACTTCGGACGCGATCCGGTTGACGTCAGATATCTGGATGGATGGCACCACCTTCTGCCACCGGGTGTGAGTCAGGACACATTCACCCAATTTAGCTATCTTGCGGCCGCCTACATGCGGCACGAATGTCTGCCTGCTCAATCGTTGGGTGTTTACACATTGAATGCCGGCATGTCGGACCGCGCCGAGCCTTGTGAATCTCTCCGCGCCGCCTGTGCATGGTCGTTAGGCCACGCGCATCCGTCGGTCCTGCTGTGCGGTCGTCAAGTGGAGGCCTTTCGCCGGGGGGATACAGTGCGTGCCGAAACAGAAGTGCGGGGTGAATTCGGAGCTTATCTTGTTGCTGATAGCGTGGCAGTGCCCCCGGGCAAGCCTCATACCTGGTTTGCAGTGGCCGACACGAGACTGGATCATGCTGCGCTGATTCACCTTCAACGAGAACTGGAAAGGCCCGCCCGACTCGAACAATCGCTGCGAAAGAGTTTGAAGGCCAATCAAGAGGGTGTGCGTCGACGGATTGCCGGGGCCGATGGGTTGCAGCAAACAGCCGACCGGGCGACTTCCGTCCACCACTTCGCTAATGTGTTGTTCAACTGTATGCGGGGCGGTACGTTGAACGACTCGTATCGGTTTCCTGTCGCGGATTTTGCTTCGTTCGTCCTTGCCCACAACAAGGTCGTCCACGCGCGACACCGCGACTGGCTGGATCGTCTGCCGGCGACGCTGACCTTGGAACAGCTTCATCAGGAGGCGGCCAGACGAAACGACGCGCAACTCAGCCGCCTGTCTCGCGAGTATCTTCCGGTCACATTCAGCCGCCGACATGGCGATCCGAGCCGTCCCTGGAATCGGTTCTCGATCCACATCAAGGACGACCAGGGCAACCCGCTTTACGCTTATCAGGGCAACTGGCGCGACATATTCCAGAACTGGGAGAGCCTGGCGCAAAGTTATCCTGCTTATCTCGGACAGATGATCTCGGTATTCCTCAATTCTTCAACAGCGGACGGCTACAATCCTTATCGCATCAGCCGTAATGGCGTGGATTGGGAGGTGGAGGATCCGCGCCACCCATGGAGCTACATCGGATACTGGGGCGACCACCAGATCATTTACCTGCTGCGGCTGCTGGAAAGTTACGAGCGTTTTTATCCCGGTCGCCTCGCCGACAAGCTCAATGAAAACGCGTTCACCTACGCCCATGTGCCCTACGAAATTGCGGATTTCGATGCCCTGCTTGTCGATCCACGCAATACAGTCACTTTTAACCACACACTCCACGAAAGACTCCTCGCGCGCGCAGGCGAGTTGGGTGCCGATGGGCGAATGCTGGCCAATGACAAGGGGGAAATCGCACTGGTGCCCCTCGCGGAGAAACTGCTGGTGCCGTTGCTGGCGAAGCTCAGCAACTTTGTCCCCGAAGGGGGCGTCTGGCTGAACACACAACGCCCGGAATGGAACGACGCCAACAATGCGCTGGCCGGTTGGGGCTTGTCGATGGTGACGGTCAATTACATGCGCAGGTACATGGTTTTCGTTGACGGAATCCTTTCGACGAGCAAGGCGCAGACAGTGGAGCTTTCCTCCCCCGTCGCCGATTTTCTCAAGGAAATTACCGGCACCCTGCGTGCCGCGTCAGAGCAAGCAAAGCGAGGATTCGATGATGCCAACCGCTTCAATGTGCTGGCTGGTCTTGGACGCGCGGGCGCGACGTACCGGCAGCGACTCTATAAGCAAGGGCTGGATGGCCGCACCGCCGTCCCGCTTTCCGTGTTGCGCGACCTGATGGCGACGGCTTTGCCTGTTATTGAAGCGACGATTCATGCGAGCCGCCGCGACGATGCCTTGTACGACGGATACAACGTGTTGCATATCCAGGACAATTGCCGGGCTGGGGTCGCCCACTTGAATCCGATGCTTGAGGGTCAGGTCGCCGTGTTGAGCTCCGGCCTGCTGAAAGCCGAAGACGTCCTGGCGGTGGTGCGCGCCTTGCGTGCCAGCGCCTTGTACCGGGCGGACCAGCGGAGTTACATGCTTTACCCAGACAGGGTATTGCCAGCGTTTCTCGCCCGCAATGTGCTGCCGGCAGACGCGGCCAAGAAGGCGCCCCTTTTAGCCCAGTTGGCTGCTGCGGGTGATCACTCGTTGGTAGTCGTTGACGATCTGGAAACGCTTCATTTTCAGGCGGACTTGAGAAACGCGGCAGAGTTAGTCGCCCGGCTTGATCGGCTTGCACAGAACCCCAAGTGGCAGGAAGCGGTGACCAGGGATCGTGGCACCATACTCGAGGTGTGGGAAGCTGTTTTCCACCACAGCGAATTCACTGGACGCAGCGGAACATTTTTCGCGTTCGAGGGCCTCGGAAGCATCTACTGGCACATGGTGGCAAAGTTATTGTTGGCGGTGCAGGAATGTCACAACCAGGCGATCCGGGATGGTCTCGGGTCTGACGTGATAAGTCCGTTGTCTGCGGGCTATGACGAATTGCGCAGTGGACTCGGCTTCCGCAAGACGCCCACCGAGTATGGAGCGTTTCCGACGGACCCCTATTCCCACACGCCGCGGCATCGAGGCGCCCAGCAACCCGGCATGACGGGGCAGGTGAAGGAAGAGATTCTAACGCGATGGGGTGAGCTGGGCATCGAAATCGAGAAAGGGCAAATTCGGTTCGCCCCGCGTTTGCTTCGTCGTGCCGAGTTTTTCAAGGAGCCGCATCGGTTCACCTACATCGATTTGCACGGGAAGGAAAAGACGTGGGATTTGGCCGTCGACTGCATCGGGTTTACCTATTGCCAAGTGCCGATCTGTTATCAGTTGGCCGACACGGCGCAGATTCAAATCGAGTGGGCAGACGGCCACCGGGAAATGATCCGCTCGAATACGCTGAATCCTGAGTCTTCCAAGTCTGTCTTTGAGAGGACGGGTGCAATTTCGCGACTGAACGTCTTTGTTGAAGGTAAATCTCTCAAGTAAGCTGCTTCTGGCAAGAGAGTTACATTTGTGCACCCTCTTGTAAGCAACATTATGCCCACCTGATCTTGAGTTATTTGCGATTTTCTGCAAAAACCCCTTGACGCAAACGTTTGCAGAGAGTATATGTATAGTTCAGATAAGGGTACTGCTGGCGCGGCCCCAATTCACCTTTCGATGACGAATCGGGCTCTTGCTGCGGTGCTGAAACAGCTGGTCAGCGAAGGCTAAACAGGCTTGAAAGGAAGACTCATGAACAGGTCTTTAAAAGTGGCCGTTTTGATAGCGGCGGCGTTCGCGGTCGCAACAATCTTGATCAGACCCGCATGTGCGGCGAATTCAGCAAGTGATAATGCGGGCAATTACACGAATGCCGGCTGGGGGACATTTTCGACCAACCCCAACCTTGGCTCTGGATTCGACGGTTGGATTTTCTATAACACGAACTTCCCTGCCAGTGCGGGTTGTTTTCTCGGAAGTTCAGCTACAAACGGTATTGGCTCTACAACGAATATTGACACCTCCGGGATTTCCTGGGGCGCCTACCATGACTTCAATTCCACAAACGGAGAGCTCGATGTGGTTCGCCCTCTGACGGGTGGCAGCTTGGCAGTCGGACAGTCCATTCAGTTCTCGATGCAGATTCGTTCCATTGACGGTGGTGTGCTTGGGTTCAGCCTGCTTGATGGCGACAATCCTTTCAGCAATCAAAGAGCCATTGAATATTACTTCGTGGGCGGCGACGCGAACTTCAAGATGAATAATGGAACGGAAGTCGACCTTGGGGCCGGGGATCCGTACACCTTCGATGGCCAGATTGTCACGTTCACGCTTGTCACCACCAACACCGTCAATCTTACGGTACAAAACGTGAAGTCAGGCGCGATCTTCAGCACAAATGGCGTAAGCCTCAACCCGACGTCCGGGCCAATTGCTTCAATTCGTTTCTTCGACGCGCAAAGCGTGAGCGGGGCGGGCCACGACGTGTTCTTCAATAGTTTCTCAGTTTTCGGCGGTGGCGGACAGACCAACATCCAGATTACTGCAATTCAGGTACTGGGCGGAACCAACAGCTTGATCAGCTTCCAAAGCAGCTCCAACGCGTTGCACGCGCTCCAGTTCACCACCGACCTGACTCCCACGGGTGTGTGGACCACGCTAACCAACAATATCACGGGCACGGGCGGCATCCTGCAGGCTCAGGATACGTTCGCGCCGGGTCAACAGAAGCGCTTTTACAGGATACAGGCTAGCTTCTAGGAAGCCGGACCTCCGACGCCGTACCCACACTGGAAGAAGCTGGCATGGAAAAAGGACGCGTCAGGCTGCTGTTGATGGTTGCAGCGATCGTTTTGTCCACCACTTTGGCACTTTGCGCGTTCGGTGCGAACACGGCATTCGACAGTGCGGCGGACCCCGCATACACCAACTCCCTTGGGAATAACTTCTCCGGACTCAACGGCGGGACGGGATTCGCTGCATGGGTGCTGAGTCCTGCAAGCTTTACTCCGAGCAACGGGTGGTATACAGGCTCCTCCACCAACAATGCGGGCGGCTCCGGCGGCATCGATGCCGTCGATTCAGCAGGTCATCATGTGGCATGGGGCGGCTACGCCAACAGTGGCGCCACCTCCACGGCGGTGCGGGCGTTTACAGGCAGTTTTCTCAGTGTTGGACAGACGTTCAGAATCGACTTGGACAATGGTTATGTG
>CAZAQZ010000011.1:0-19924 GCA_964487175.1 uncultured Verrucomicrobiota bacterium
GTTTCGCGCCAAGGCTTTCCCGTCGATCAAGGATTTGATTGTCGACCGCAGCGCATTCGACCGCATCATTCAGGCAGGCGGTTTCATCTCTGTTTCGACCGGCTCGTCTCCGGAAGCGAATTCGATTCCAGTTCCCAAACAGGATGCCGATCTGGCGATGGATGCCGCCGCCTGCATTGGTTGCGGCGCGTGCGTGGCGGCCTGCAAGAACGCGAGCGCGATGCTGTTCGTCGCAGCCAAGGTTTCGCACCTCAACCTGCTGCCGCAGGGCAAGCCCGAAAAGGATCGTCGCGCCCTGGCGATGGTCGAGGCAATGGACGAGGAAGGTTTTGGAGCCTGCACGGTCACGGGTTCCTGCGAGGCAGTTTGTCCGAAGGGAATCAGTATCAGTTTCATCGCGAAGATGAATCGCGATTACTTCAGCGCGGTGCTTCGTTCAAGCTCCGGGAAGAGAGCCTCAACCGCGCATACCTAGAGCGAAGTGACCGAGCGCGCGTTGCTTGCGCATGACCAACAGCATCGCGATGCCCCCGATGATGCCGAACCCTGCCATCGTCGGATACCACACGCCCCAGCCGTAGTGGTCGATCAACCAGCCGGTTGCGGGCAGAAAGATCGACATGCCGAAGTATTGAAATGAATCGATAACGCCGGAAGCGAAACCGGCCATCTTCCGTCCGCCGATATCCATGGGCGCCGCAGCGCCAACAAGCGAGTGGGTCGAATTGACCAGGAGCGAAATCAGGATGAGGAACATGCATCCCAGAAAGATGCCGGTGGGAGTGGGCCCCACTGCCCCGGAATGAATGACCAACGCCGCCAATCCAATCACCACGGCTTGGAGGAAGTACAATCCCATGGCCACCGGCGATCGATGCCCGCGGAAGAACTTGTCGGAGATGATTCCCGATATCAGCGAACCGGCGACAGCCACCAGAGGGACCGCGTACGCCAGCGTCCAAATCTCGGCGTGCGGTTTGTTCTCCATTTTCAGCTTGAGCACATCATCAAAATACAGGACTGCCAACTGGTCCGAACTGCTCCGCACCGCTCCCGTACACATGTAAGCGACGGCGTAAAACCACACCAACGGATGGGTGAAGATCTTCTTGAAACATTCCGCAATGCCGATTCTGACACCGCTGGTGGAATCCACCTCGTCGTGAATCAATCCCGGCCAGCCGGCCTCCTCCGGTGTCTCCTTGGCATTGAAGGCCATGAAGATGGCGCACAAGGCGGTGATGACCGGCGGGATGCGGAACAACCAGCGCCAGTCGCCCTTGGCAACCGTCCATGTTCCAATCGTGAACCCGGCGAGGATCCATGGCGCCAGCACGCCGATGGACACCTGTCCCAGTTGAATCATGAATCCGAAGATGCCTGCGAAAGTGCCGCGCTCATTGCGGTTGAACCAGGCCGCGTTGATCTTGATCATCCCGGGTGCGCCGTAGGACTGAAAGTAACCGTTCAGGCACCAGATCAAGGCAAAGGTCGAAAATGTGCCGGCGAATGATGGGAAGCCGAAGATCAAGTTGATGATGATCGTCGCTGTCGCGCCGATCAACATGGCCTTCTTCCCGCCGATCCGGTCTGTAATCAGGCCATTGAGCAGTTGGCCAAAGCCGTACGCCACGGACCAGGCACCTAGGATTCGCGTGATCTGGAACTTGTCGAAGCCGAACTCCGCGACGAGGCCTGTTGTGGCAAATCGAAAGTTGTACCGGCAGACGTAGAACGACGCATACATCAGCCCCAGGCTGACCCAGTTCAATCCGCGCCGCGGCCGGAAGCCGGGAGGATACCTGTTACGGCCAGTTGGGTTTGGCGGAACGGCAGATGAAGCAGGTGTCGATGCAATAGATTCGCTCATGTCGTCCCGAAATGTTCCGCCATGGTAGGCAACGGGCTCTTTTTGTCAAAGAAATTGTTTGGTTTGGCAAAGAAAAGAGCGGACGGCCACGTGTCGCCAAGTTGATTGGGACATCGACAGCGCCGTCAGCGCCGGTTGCGGTTCAGAAGGATAAGCTGCAACAACTGCGCCGCTGCTGTTATCAGAGCCGCCACGTACGTCATCGCCGCCGCATTCAGAACGCGATTAACTCCCACCATCTCGTCCTGGGCCACCATCCCGCCCTGCTGCAGGATCCGTTTGGCGCGCGCACTGGCGTCGAATTCCACCGGCAGCGTGATCAACTGGAACAGCACGATCAACGCGTACACGATAATCCCAAGAGTAATGAAAATCGGGATGCGGAAGAAAAATCCCCCGATCATGATCAATGGCAGCGCCTTCGAGGCAAACATTGTGGCCGGCACCACGGCCATGCGCGCTTTCAGCGGTGCGTAGGCCTGCTGGTGCTGGATCGCGTGACCCGTCTCATGCGCCGCAATCCCCACCGCCGCGATCGAATCGCTGTTGTAGACTCCGGGTGACAGCGCCAGCGTCTTCTGGGACGGGTCGTAATGGTCTCCCAAAAAGCTGTTCGCCTGCTGAATTGTCACGTCATAAATGCCGGCATCCCGCATGATCTCAGCGGCGACCTGCGCGCCGGTCTTGCCAGCGCGGGATGGTATCCGGGAGTATTTCGAAACCGCCGACCGCACGCGGATTTGCGCAATGATTCCGGGCACCAGAATCAGCACCAACAGCAACCACCAGATTCCTTGATCACTCATTTGTTTGCCTTTTCCTAATGGACCCAAAAATACTGCGTCCTGCTCAAATTTCAAGCACCTTGGGAAACGTGGTCAGGTTCCTCACTCCCCTGGCCTGAATCAGGGCGACATCCTCCAGTCGCACACCGCCGATTCCCCAATAGTAAAGCCCCGGCTCAACCGTGACGACGTTGCCTGCTCGCAACGTCACATCCACCGAACTCACCCGCGGCAGTTCGTGAATTTCCAACCCCAACCCATGACCCGTTCCGTGAAAGAATCCCTGCATGCGGCCGCCTCGCCGTCGGGTGACGAATCCGGCTTTGCGAAACGACGCATGCACTGCCTCGTGGATGTCCTGGCTGTTGACTCCGTCCCGCAGTTTCTGGAAGGCGATCTCTTGCCCTTTTGCCACCGTCGCATACAGCGCCTTGACTGGTTCACTGGCCCGGCCGCGCACGACGGTGCGGGTAATGTCGCCCCAATAGCCTGTTCTGGCGTCGCGCGGAAAGATATCGAGAATGATGGGCCGGTGCGCCTTCAAAGGTCCGTGACCAGCCTCGTGCGGATCGCAGCCTTGATTGCCACAGGCAACGATGGTGTGGTTGGCGGTGCCACCCAGAACCGCAATCGCCGCGTTAATCACACCCTGTATATGCTCGGAGGTCAATTTGTCGCCCCGCTGCCATAGAAAACCATCCCGTCCAATCCGTGCTGCCCGCAACACTTTGATGGCCGCCTGCATCCCCTGCTCCGCCAAGCCCAACGCCTCGCTGATTTTTCGAACCTCGTCCGCAGTCTTAATCTCGCGGTCCTTGAAAAACGGCCCTCGCTTTACCTTCACGCGAATTCCGCGCAACCGTTGCGCCAGTCCAAGAGGGAACGTGCACGGAACATCGACCGCGCGTACACGAAACTCACGCAGGACGCGATTGACCACGTCGCTTAGGCGCGGAGCGACGACCCCTGCCTTCTTGAGGGCCTTCTGGTATCGGCTGAGGGAAAGGACATGGTCGATATTCGCCTGCTTGCGCGCGCGGTCTATTTCCAAGTCGCTTAACACCGCGTACGTTTTCCCGCCGATTTCAAAGTAAATGAACGGATCGGGAACAAACATACCCACCGCATACAGCATGTCCGCATCGTGTTCGCTCTCGGCAACGATGAGGCGGGCTGTCTTCATGCGCCCACCTCCGCCAGCCCAATCGAGGGAGCCACCTCGAGAGCAAAATCGCTCTGGCCGACCTGTTTGAGTTTGTAGAATGCAAGAGCCCCAATCATCGCCGCATTATCGGTGCACAAGTCCGCCGACGCCAGCAGTAACCGCACCCCACTCCGCTTGCATTCGGCGTTGAGCTTCTCGCGAAACCGGCTATTAATGGAAACTCCGCCGGACGCGCTCACCGTTTTCACGCCCTTGTCCCGGGCCGCCCGCATGAGCTTGCCCACGAGTACATCCACGACCGCCTCCTGGAAACTCGCGCACACATCCTCCGCACGATGATGCGGATTTTTACGCAACCAATACAACACGGATGTTTTCAGTCCGCTGAAGCTGAAGTTGTAGTTCGGTTCGTTCAGCATGCTGCGGGGAAAGGCGATGGCGACAGGGTTTCCCTCTTTCGATCGGCTGTCGATTTCGGGGCCGCCCGGATAACCCAGCCCGAGCAATTTCGCCACTTTGTCGAACGCCTCGCCGGCGGCATCATCCATCGTCTGTCCCAGAATCTCGTGTTCGCCAATGGCAGTCGAATGCGCGAGGATGGTATGCCCTCCGGAGACGATCAATGAAACCATCGGGAGACAATCCTCCACCCTTTGCGCAAGCAGCGGCGAATAGAGATGGGCTTCGAGGTGGTTGATCCCGATGAACGGTTTCCCCATCGAAAAGGCCATTCCCTTGGCCGCGTTCAGCCCGATCAGGAGAGACGTTGCCAAACCGGGGCCGAAGGTGCCGGCCACAGCGTCGATCTGCGAAAACGTCACGTCGGCATGGGCAAGGGCCTTTGCCACGACGGCGTCGATGAATTCAAGGTGATGGCGCGAAGCAAGTTCCGGCACGACGCCCCCGAAGGGACGATGCAATTCAATCTGTGAACTGACCACGTTGGAAAGAATCCGCTGACCGTCTTGTACAACGGCTGCGGAAGTCTCATCGCATGAGGTTTCGACTCCGAGGATTTTCAACGCAGTTGATCGGGTGGCTAGTCCGAAGCCGCCGTTTCCTTGGCTGCCAGCCTGCTGCCCAGTTTTGCCTGCTTCGCGAACAGCTTGACTCCCTTGATGACGTCAATCGCGCGGTCCAATTGCACGTCCTCCACCTTCTCGACTTTCTCCGCGCCGAACTTCTCGGCTGTCTGAGCTTCCTCCGGCGTCAGATTACCGCGAAGACGTTGTTCCTGAAGCTTGCGCTCATCCTCTTCGGAAACTGGCACGATGATGTCCGGCGTCACGCCGTGTTCGTGAATTACCTTGTGGCTCGGCGTGTAATATTTCGCCGTGGTCAGGCGCACTGCGGAACCGTCCTCCAACTGCAGGATGCTTTGCACCGAACCCTTTCCAAATGTCGTTTCGCCGACCAGCACGGCACGTTTCAGGTCCTGTAACGCGCCCGCGACGATCTCGCTGCCGCTGGCGCTCCCGTTGTTCACAAGAAGAACAACAGGATAACCAAAATGTTTCCTCCCGCCAGCCGAGCGGTACACCAGTTTTTGCGTGGGATCGCGCGACTCCGTCGTCACAATCAAGTCGCCCGTCGGGACGAATTTGCTGGCCACCTTGCGGGCGGATTCCAGCAGGCCACCGGGATTGTTACGTAAATCAACAATCAGCGCGGTCATGCCCTCGCCTTCCAGCTTATCCAACGCCTTCTCAAATTCGTCCGCAGTCGGTTCATTGAACTGCGTGATGCGCACGTAGCCAATGTTGTCCTCCAACATTTTCGCGTCCTTCACGCTGTCCACTTTGATTTCAGCACGCTCGATTGTGTAATCCTTGATGCGGTCGCCGGGGTCCTTCGCCTTTTGCCGGAAAATCGTAATGGTCACCTTTGTGCCCGGATCACCCCGAAGATTGCGAACCGCTTCCGACAGCCCCATCTTGTCGGTCACCTTTCCGTCGATCTTGATGATGCGATCCCCGGGCAGGAGTCCGGCCTTCGCACCCGGCGTATCTTCCATCGGGGCGACGACTGTCAAAAACCCTTCCTTGGACATGCTGATCACAATGCCGAGTCCGCCAAATTTGCCTTCGGTGTCCTCTTTCATGTCTTCATAGGCCTGCGGCTCCATGAATTGACTGTGCGGATCAAGTGAATTGAGCATCCCCTTCAACGCGCCATAGGTGAGGTCCTTGTAGGTCACCTTGCTGCCGTCCACGTAGTCCTTGCGAATCAGTTCCATCACCTTGGTGATGAGTTCCATCTGCGCGTATGGATCATCCTTGTCCGCCTTGGCGGTGGCTTGCGAATAGATGCGTGCCGCCACGAACAAATTCAGGCCGAGCAATACACAGACCAACGCGATCGAGATTTTCTTTGTCATGTTGAATCGTCTCATCTGCTTCGTTTACCAAATCATGCGGGCCACATCGTTAAATGCTACGACTGCATTGCCTCCGAATCAAGCCCGCCGTTCAATTTGCTGCATTTGGCTGCCAGGGACTGGTAATTGGCCCCTGCGATCCAGGTCCCGGCCCGGCTTCCTCCGTAACGGACACGACTGCGCCTCTAAGAAATATCACGATCTTTCGGCCGGCCGCCACTCGCTGATATGAAACCACCTGCCGCATCCGGCCCTGTTCGTCACTGTCGTTGTGATACGTCGGCAAATAGCGATAGGTGAGATACATCCATTGCTCTTGAATTTGGTTTCCCACCGGCAGGCGGATGCTGGACCGGCGATCCGGTTTGCCCAGGCTCGCCAGCACCTCGTCGGCCGACATTCCGGGCGTGACTTCGTGGTTCTCAATGGACTCGCCATGCGTTCCGGCGTGTTCGCGATGTTCGCGCAATGCGTTCAGCAACTCCGCAGGCGGTGCCTCAAGCGCGCTCGCATCCACCCAGCCTCTTGCTGTATCGGTTGCGGTTTGCACAGAGACATAATCCTCCGACTCGCCCAACGCCAGCACCGTCACCGGTCGCCCCTTGGCCAGATACGTGATCACGCTGTCCCTTTCTCGTGTGAGCCGGAGGGGCGCGCGCCACAAGGCTTTCAGTTCGAGCGCTGGCTGCTTCGCCTCTTCCAGATAAAACACATCTTTGTCAGGAACCTCTGCAGCCCTCACGACACACACCATGAATACGGTCAACAGAACCGCCCCTCGCAAACAACGACTGGTCATAAGTGTCATACTACTGGACCAACTTCAACGCTGCCGCCCGGAACGCACGGAGTTGCCGGGCTGTGCGCGCTTCCAGGTAGCAACGAAACACAGGTTCCGTTCCGGAAGCGCGGAACATGACCCAACAGCCATCGTCCAGCAGGAATTTGAATCCATCCATGGTAATCGTTCGCGAAACTTTCTGTCCGCCAAATTCGTTCAGCCCCTTGGCAAACCGTTGAAGCAAGGCTTCCTTGCGCTCCGGCGTGACGCGCAGGTTGATGCGGTCGCTCAACACGGGACCTGTTCTCGCCTCGATCTCCTTCAATATCTTCCGCAACGACCTGCCTTCATACGCAACCAGCTCGCACATCAACAAGCACGCCAGAATGCCATCCTTCTCCGGCACGTGGCCTTTGACACTCAACCCGCCACTCTCCTCGCCGCCCACGATGATCGGTTCGCTCTCCATCAACGCGCCAATGTATTTGAAACCCACGGGCGTTTCGTACACCTTGATGCCGAACATGCCCGCCACTGCATCCACCAAATGACTGGTTGCCACCGTCCGCACCACCGCCCCCGTCCATTTGCGGTTCTTTACCAAGTGATACAATGTCAACGCCAGCACCTGGTTTGCAGTGATGAACATCCCGTCGCCGTCCACAACGGCATACCGGTCAGCATCAGGGTCGAGCCCCAGGCCGAGCGCCACGCGTTTGTGCTTCATCCGGCGAAGCAGCTCGCCCATGTGCTCCTTGATCGGCTCCGGATGACCGTCACCGAACAGCGGATCCGGTTCGCCATGCAAGGCGTCCACCATCCAGCCACTGCGCTCCAATAACACGTCGAGGTATCCACGTCCCGTGCCAAACATCAAATCGACGACGACGCGCTTGCGATGCTTTTTCAGAGCGGAAAAGTCCACCAGTTTGCGTATCTGCGTGAAGTAGGATGGCATCGGATCAAACGTCTGATAGCTGCCCGGCTCCTTCTGACGCAGTTGGTCAAACCCGCCCTCCAATTCAGCAGCCATCGCCTCGATGCCGCAAGTCATTTCAGGAACCGCCGGCCCGCCGTCCGCGCCATTGAACTTCAGCCCATTCCATTCCGCCGGGTTATGGCTTGCCGTGACATTAATCCCCCCCGCGGCGTGATGAACACGAATCGAATGAGAAATGACGGGGGTCGGGGCGTTGCGGTCCGTCAACCGGGCCTCAAACCCGTAGCCACCGACGATCTCAGCGCACCGCGTGGCGAATTGGCGCGACAAAAAGCGGGTGTCGTGGCCGACGATAAGGATCTTCTTTGCACCGGCAACCGGATTGCGGTCGAGATATTGGGCGATGGCATGCGCGGCAAGCGCGACATTGGAAAACGTAAAGGTGTCGCTGATGATCCCACGCCATCCCGAAGTTCCAAATTTGATGACTGACATGGCGGGATTATAAGGGTTGCAATTTACCCGTCCACAGCAATGAGAGCAGCACCGCGCCGAGCAGCAGTCTGTAGATGATGAACACCCATGTCGTGTGACGGCGTAGGTACCCAAGCAGGAACGCCACGGCACCGTATCCAACCACAAACGCCGCAAGACCGGCCGCCAGCAAATTCACGACGTCCGCGTGGGACGACAGGTGAAGTTTGCGAACCTCAAACAGACCGGCCGCAAACACGGCGGGGAGCGACATCAGGAACGAGAAGCGTGCAGCCGTATCCCGTTTCATCCCGAGGAATAGCCCGCCGGTGATGGTTGAGCCCGAACGCGAGGCGCCCGGCACCAACGCCAGTGTTTGAAAACAACCAACCACGAGCGCATCGCGCCAGCCGAGTTCACTGAGTTCCCGCAGTTTGTGGTTCTGCCGCTGACGTTGCCGTTCAGTCCATTCCGCCCAGGCGAGCAGGATTGCCAGACCAATCATCGCCCCGGCAATGACGTAGAGCGATCGCCAGTTATGTTCAATGTGTCTCCTGAAAAGAAGCCCCAGAACGCCAATGGGGATTGTGGCGGCTACGATCATCCATCCGAGTTTTCCTTCATGGGTGCCGACACCCCGCACCGCGCCCCGGACAATGCCGACGCAATCCTGCCAGAAATAGAGCAAAACCGCCAGGTACGCGATCATCTGCACCACGGCGGAAAACGCGGCCCCGGGATCGGTCCAGCCGCATAGCGCTGAAACGATCCGCATGTGGGCAATGCTGCTGATCGGTAGAAATTCGGTCAGGCCCTGGACGATGCCCTGGATAATGGCTTGCCCTAGTGTCATTCCGGGTGGGCCTTCGTCAGTGTAGCCAGACGTTGCTGGGCATCTGCCGCGTAAGCAAACGTAGGCGCGTCTTTCAACAATTCCTCATAGCTGCCTTTGGCGCGTTTCCAGTTGCCGAGTTGCTCAAACACTTCCGCCGCCTTGTATTTCGCCTCGGTGGCCCGGTCCACATCTGTGTTAAACAACGCCACGACTTTCAGGTAACTGTCCAGCGCCGCCTCCGGCTTGCCGGTCGCCATCCGGCAGTCCCCCATGAGAGTGAACGCTTCGGCCACGGCAATTTCTTCATCGTCGCTGAGAAAGTCCTTCTTCATGAGCGGATCGACGAACGACTGCAGAATGTCAGACGCCTTTGCATAGTCTTTTTGGTCGACCAGGACGCGGGCGTATTTAACGTCCAGTCCCTTGGCTTCTGTGGAGGTCGGATACAACATCTTAAACGTGTCGAAGGCGCTTTTTGCCGCCGCGAAATCCTTCAATCCCAGATAGGCTTCACCCAGCCGCAGGATGCTTTGCTGCACCCACGGCAACGACAGGCCCGCGTAACGGTCCGTCAATGGCTTAAGAGCAGCCACCGCCGCTTGATAATTCTGTGATTTGAGCGCGTCGAGTCCCATGTCGAATGCAGAGGGCTTGTTGACCTCAATGCTGACGACGTCGCCTTTCGGTACCGTGATTTCGCCGACGGGCAACCTGATCACGATCCCATCCGTATCGACGCGGACAACCTCGCCGGTGTTGATACCTGTTCGCGTCACGATCACGTCCGCCATTGAAGACGACAGCGCGAGGCACATCAGCGAGGCCAGTAGCGCTTGCTTGACCATCGAAGAAATCAGCTCAACCGGTCGAACGTTTTTTGAAGCAATTCGACAGGCGGAGCATTGTTCGTCTTGGCCTTGGCGTCGCTAATCAACCGCGCTTCCAGCGCATTCTTGGTGGGTCGCTGGTTTTGGTAAAACAGGCCGAAATAGCCCGGGAACGGAGCCATGGCCAGTTTGTAAGCCGCCACCTCGTCCGTCACATCGTGGTCCGCCGGCACCAGCGTGAACGTGCCGCCTTTGCGTGGGTTCGCCGCGTCGAAGGCGCCCGGATAAAACTCGGTGCACTCGCTGAGGCATTCGATCACCGAGAATCCGTCGTGAGCCATCGCCTTCTCCATCATCTCCATTACGTGGTTGGGCAAATGGGAGTGCGTCCGTGCAATGAACGTTGCTCCCGAGGCGATCAGTTTCTTCATCGGATTGACGGGCTGATCAAACGCTCCCCAAGGGTCGGTCTTGGACTTGAACCCGATTGGCGACGTGGGTGACGTCTGCTTCTTCGTCAATCCGTACACGAAATTATCCATGATCACGTAGGTCATCTTGATGTTCTTGCGCGCCGCGTGATCCAAATGATTGCCACCAATCGAAAACGCGTCACCGTCCCCGCCAAACATAAACACATGCAGGTCCGGGCGCATCAACGACAGCCCCGTGCCAAACACCACACCGCGACCATGCACATAGTGGACGCCATACGCGTTCACGAAGTACGGAAACCGGGACGAGCAGCCGATCCCGGCCACACTCGTGATTTTCTCTCGCGGAACCTGCGCTTTTTCCATCAACTTGAAGTAGATCGACAGCACGCTAAAGTCGCCGCAGCCCGGGCACCATGTCGGGTGATCGCCGACCAGTTCCTTCTTGGTGTATTTGGGGCGGTCGGTGAGTTTGATCTCCTGGCCTTCCGGATTTTTCGCTTCAGCAATCATGGGATTCAACTTAAATGACAGAGTGTGATTATTCGACCGGTTGTTTCAGCTTTTCGGTTACTGCAGTGAGAATTTCGCGCACTTTGAAAGGCAGGCCGTCCGTCTTGTTGATGCCGCGAATCTTGGGATCGGCGAATCGCGCGCGCAGCGTGGCCCCCAGTTGACCAAAACCGTACAGGCCCTCGTCGTTCATTTCGACCACGAAGACGTGGTTGAATCCGTCGAGGATCTCCTTGATGCCCGGTTGGAATGGCATCAAATAGCGCAAGTGCAACGCGCTGACACTTTCTCCCGCGGCGCGCGCCTTCTCAACCGCTTCGCGAATCGGGCCCTGCGTGGATCCCCAACCGACCAGCAGAACGTTGCCCTCAGGCGGACCAAATACGGTCGCCTTGGGCAGCTTGGACGCCATCACCTGTAATTTGCGCCGCCGCTTGGCCACCATCATCACGTGGTTGGCGGGCCGGCTGGCGGGATGCCCCGCTTCATCGTGCTCCAAACCGGTCACAATCGGAAACTTCCCGTCCGCCATGGGTGTTCCCGGTGGCGAGTGTCGCGCCACGCCTTCGGGCGTATTCTCATAGGGCAAATGATTGGGGCCTTGTTGCTCGAATTTGGGATTAATATCCTGAACCAGCTTCGGCAGGTCTGGCATCTCCCAGGCCTCAACGCGCGTCGACAGCGCCTGATCGCTTAAAATGATCACCGGGCAGCTGTACTCCCGCGCGAACTTCACCGCTTCAATGGTCGTATAGAAGCAATCCTCCACCGAGGCGGGCGCTACCACGATACGCGGCGAATCGCCATGGCCACCGAAACAGGCAATATTCAAATCGCTCTGCTCGACATTTGTGGGCAACCCGGTGCTCGGTCCGCCCCGTTGCACGTCGATAATGATCAACGGCATTTCCGCCATCACAGCCCAGCCCAGCGCTTCCGTTTTCAGCGACAGACCCGGGCCGGACGTACCCGTCAGTGCCAGATAACCTGAATAAGACGCGCCGCAGGCCATCGCGATGGCGGCCAACTCGTCTTCGGCCTGTACAAAGATCCCGCCGTACTTCGGTAACTCGGCACGCAAAATCTCCATGATGCTCGACCACGGCGTGATCGGATAACCCGCGCCGAAACGAATGCCCGCCGTCAGTGCGCCGTAAGCGATTGCCTGGTTGCCATCGGTCACGACCTTCCGCACACCGGTCTGTTTTGAGGGCGGGCTAAAGACAAACGTGTCGGTCATCTTGGCGATGTTGTAACCGTAACCGGAATGAAACGCCCCCAGCACGCTGCGAATCACGTCGTCACCCTTGCCTTTGTAATAGGCCTGCAGCATCCCCTCCAGCTTCGGCACGTCGAAGTCGAACATGCGCGCGATCAGGCCCAGCACGAACATGTTCTTGCCCTTGTCCTTGGCCGTGCCACCGATGGCTTCAACGGTCAGGCTGGTGATCGGAACACCGACTGCTCGATACCGTTTGTCATCCGGATCAGGCTGCACGTTGTCGGAGTCGTAAAGCAAAACCCCGCCATCGCGGAGCGTCGCAATGTGGTCCTTGTAAGAGTGCTGGTAAAACGCGACCAGGATGTCCACGTCGTCACCCGCACTGAGCACTTCACCTGTTCCGAGGCGCACCTGAAAAATGCTCGGCCCGCCTGAAATCGTGGCGGGAATCGTCATGTACGTCATTACGTCCTTGTCGGTGCGACCCGCCAATCGCGCCAGAAAACCGCCAATCGCCTGGATCCCGTCCTGCGAATTGCCGGCAAACCGGATCACCGCATCCTGTATTTTTTTAGCGGTCTGCGCCCCGCTCTGCTGCCCCGCCGCGACAGAGTTCTTCAGTTTGTCATCAATCATGGATTTTCCCGTCAAAAATAAAACCGAGCTACGTACGCCAGAGTTGTATCGCGACCTTCATGTACAGGAATATATTAACAGAGGAACCCTCTGTGTCAACACGACTCCCGCTACGATTCGGCCCTGCATTAGGTGTCAAAATTCCCTGCTTTCTTCAAAAAACCGGCCTATTGGAAGCTATTTGCCTGCCAATCTCCGGCACCCGTCAAACAACGACATGGGACAGCGGGCCCTCAAATGGCGGGCCCCTTCCCACTGTCAGAAAAGGCTTGTGCACATGCGACTGGCTCTGCTAATCAGTTCGGTGC
Organism: uncultured Verrucomicrobiota bacterium; assembly: GCA_964487175.1. Taxonomy (GTDB): domain Bacteria; phylum Verrucomicrobiota; class Verrucomicrobiia; order Palsa-1439; family Palsa-1439; genus CAWFPN01. The sequence continues at coordinate 13,168 of CAZAQZ010000011.1, forward strand.
GGGCACTTGGGTGGCGAAGGGGGATGACACTTAAGCACAACAGCAAAAGCACTGCTCGCAGTGTGACTTGATGAGTTCGATCCTATCTGAAAAAGATTTAACCGACCTGAAGGAAGGGTTGAAGCGCTGCAGCGCTCAAACCATCGAGGCGGCGATTCGATATCGCGAACACGGTGATTTGGACGCGATTCCGGTCATCGTTTACGGCGTGATTGAACGCTACCAGCCAGCCAACTCGACGATTCCGCTCGCGGAATGCACGGAGGAGACGCGGCTCATCGAGGATCTCGGTCTCGATTCGTTGACCCTGATGGAAATCGTATTGTCCATTGAAGAGGTGCTCAATACACGGATCGAAAATGATGAATTCAAGCAGGTCCGCACCCTGGGCCAATTGAACCAATTCCTTCGCAACAAGATGGGCGGAGTGACGGCTACGCCGATCCCGCCGGCCCACAAGCACTACGACCGCACCCACATCAACCTCGTGCTCCCCCAGCAACCGCCGTTCATGTTCCTCGACGAAGCCGAACTCAACGCCGAGACGATCGTCGCCTGGTACACGGTCAAAGGCGACGAGCACTTCCTCGAGGGGCATTTCAAGGACGACCCGATTTTTCCGGCTTCGATTGTGTTTGAAGCAATGGGGCAGGCCGCTTGCCTGTGGTTGGTGGAAAAAGTTCCCGCGCTGCAGGCCGCCGACGCAAAATCACGCCAGATTCTTTTCGCTTCGCTGGAAGGCGCGCATTTTTACCAGAAGACGCGGCCGGGCGATCGCCTGCAGATCGAACAGAAATTGATCAGACTGCGCGAGCCTCTGGCGATCTTTGAAGGCACGGTGTCCTCGAATGGTCATCGAGTCGCCCGGGTGGACCGCCTGGTGCTGGCTTTCGGCGGCCAGATGCCGATTGAAAGCCCGGACGCAGCCGTTCCTGCCGCATCCGAAGTTCCGGGCGCGTCCGAAGCGTCTGGAAACGGCAATGGCCAGTAGTCCCCCATTCCGTCCATGCAGCCCATGAAGCGCGTCGTCGTCACCGGTCTGGGTTTTATCACCAGCATCGGGAATAACCGCGAGCAGGTGTTGCGCAGCTTGCGGGAATGCCGGACAGGCGTTGAGCCGTTTCCCGAACTCAACGACGCCGACGTACCCGTAAAGCTCGCGGGCACGATTAAAGGATTTCAGTTCCCCACACCCGACTTCGAGGATTGGACCTACCCCCCCGACTACCGTCTCACGCGCGAGCAACTGCGTCCCATGTCCCCCAACTCGCTGTATGCCTTCTGCGCCATGCAACAGGCCATTCGTGAAGCGCGGCTCACCCCCGACCTCGTGTCCAGTCCGCGCACCGGACTCATGTGCGCTTCGGGCGGTTCGATGTGGATGGCGTACGAGAGCCTCCACACGATGTTCACCCGCGGCGTCAGCCGCTGCCAGCCGATGAGCATCGTGAACGGCATTCCGGGTTCGCTTTACATCAACCTCGTCGCCACCTTCAAAATCAAGGGCGGCTCGCTCGGGTTCTCCAGCGCCTGCTCCTCCTCCGCGCACGCAACGGGAGTCGCGTGTGATAACCTCCGGCTGGGCCGACAGGACATCGTGTTCGTCGTCGGCGCCGAGGACTGCAACAAAGTCAGCATTCTGCCGTTTGCCTCGGCCCGTGCGCTCAGTCTCGGCACCGATCCTGAGAAAACGCCGTGCGCGTTCGATGTCAAACGCGACGGCTTCGTCGGCACCGGCGGCGCAGCGGCGCTGGTGCTGGAGGAACTGGAGTACGCGCGGCGCCGCGGCGCATCCATCATCGCCGAGGTGTTGGGCTGGGGACAATCCTCCGACGGCTACAACGTGCTCGCGCCCGAGCCCTCCGGCGAAGGACTCAAACGCGCAATGGAAGAGGCCCTTCGCGATGCAGATCTCCGACCGGAAGAGATTGATTACATCAACGCGCACGGTACGTCCACCCCCATCGGCGACGTCGCCGAATGCCGCGCCATTCACAGCATGTTCCAAAACGGCAAAATCCCATGGGTCAGCAGCACCAAGAGCCTCACGGGACACGGTCTTTCGCTCTCGGGCGCAATGGAAGCAGCGTTCTCTTGCCTCGCCCTGCAGGAAAAGTTCACGCCTGTGTCCGCCCACATCACGCAACTCGATCCCGAGTGCGGCATTGTGCCGATTGTCGCCAAACCCATCGCCGATGCTCCCCGCGTGGCACTCAAAAACTCCAGCGCGTTTGGCGGCAGCAACGTCTCCCTCATACTGCGCCGTTGGGAAAATGACCGCTGACCCCGGCAAAACCGGCGGGCACCAAGCACCGCGCACAGTCCTGCTCACCGGCGCCAGCGCGGGCATCGGACTGGAAATCGCCCAACAGCTCGTGACGCATGGCTTCGAAGTCTGGGGCACGTCGCGCGATCCGCAACGGCTTCCGAAGTTGCCGCATTTTCATCCCGTCCAGATGGATCTGTCGCACCTCGAGTCGATCCACAACGGCTTCGCACAGGCATCGAACGAGGCAGGCGAATTTGATGTGCTGATCAACAACGCCGGTGCGGGCTGCTTTGGTCCGCTGGATGCCATGCCCGATGTGATGGCGCGTGAACAATTCCAACTGCTGGTCTTCGGTCCGCTGGAATTGATCCGGCTGGTGTTGCCGCGAATGAGGCAGCGCAAGCGCGGTCTCATCATCAATGTCACCTCCCTCGCGGGTCAATTCCCCATCCCGTACATGGGACTCTACAGCGCGGCAAAGGCCGCTCTCGGTTCGCTGACGGCCTGCCTGCGCGCGGAATTAGCCAACACGCCCGCTCATGCCGTGGAAATTCGACCCGGCGATATCAACACGGGTTTCTTCGACGCGACGCAACGCGTTGCCCCGGCCACCGCGGAGGATCAAAACCGTGCGTCGGTTGTGTGGGAGACGCAACTGCGCAACATGAAGGCCGCGCCTCCGCCCCACGTAGTCGCCCGCGCGGTGCTGCGCGTCATAAATAATCCGAATCCGCCGCCCGTGGTTATCGTGGGTGGATTCTTCCAGGCGCGGGTCGCGCCACTTGCGGCCCGTCTCTCATCGCCCCGAGTGCTGGAATGGGCCTTGCGCCGATTCCATCATCTTTAAGCGCTGGAAATCTTCTCAACGCTTCGGTTCAAGGCCCGCCCGTTTCATCCCGGCCTTGAGGGCTTCGCCGAAACGGTCGAGTTGCTCGGTCGTGTGCAGCGAGCTGACGGCGGCGCGAATCAGGTCTTTGCCTTCGGGCACGCCCGGCGCAACCACCATCACCGTGAAAAACCCGTGGTCCCACAGGGTCTTCCACATCAAATAAAGTTTTTCCTTATCGCCCACAATGATCGGGATCGCCGCGGTGGGGCTGTTCCAATAATCAAGCCCAAGACCGTCGAGGATGCCGCACAGATAACGTTGGTTGACCCACAGCCGCTCGCGGTGCTCCGGCTCTTCCTGCATGACCTGCAACGCCGCCTGCGCACTGGCCGCTGCCGGAGCGCTGATGGCCGCGCTGAAAATAATCTGCCGAGAATTGGTGCGAAGGTACTCGATTAACGCGCGGCTGCCCGCCACAAACCCGCCCGTGCTGGCCAGCGCTTTCGAGAAACTGCCCGCAATCAGGTCCACCTGCTCCGTCACGCCGTGATGATCGCATACGCCGCGACCGTCACGGCCCAGGATGCCCACGCCATGCGCGTCGTCCACCACCAGCGCCGCGCCATGCTTATTGGCCAGTTCAACCAGCCTCGGCAACGAGGCGATGTGGCCTGCCATCGAATAAACGCCGTCCACCGCGATGACCTTGGCCTGTTTGGGGTCGAGCTGGCCGAGCAATATCTCGAGCGCTTCGATGTTTTCGTGGGCAAACCGCTCGATCTTCGCGCCGCTGAGCAGCGCGCCGTCCCACAATGAGGAATGAATGCTGAGGTCCACGATCAACGCGTCCCCCCGCCGCACCAGCGAACTGAGACTGCACACGCACGCAAGGTATCCGGCAGAGGTGACGTGACACGCCTCCTGGCCGAGGAAGGCGGCCAGGGCCTCCTCCAACTCGACGTGGTACGCACGGCTGCCGTTGGCCAGCCGCGACCCGCACGGGCTTGAACCCCATTCGTCCAGCGCCCGTTTCCCCGCCGCGATCACTTTGGGATGGCGGCTCAGGCCGAGATACTCGTTGCTGGACATCATGACCATCGGCCGTCCGTCCACAACAATGTTCGCGCCATTGGCCGATTCGACCACGCGGTAGAACGGGTCGTACTTGAGCCGCAGCCGGGTATTCATGTCGCTCCCCGCGCGTTCCAGGATTGGTTTTTTGCCTCGGCCAAACATGTGCGCCCACAGGCTAGTGAACCCCGCCCCCGCCCGTCAAGCCTAGCCGTCGCGCAAAAGGCATCGACAAAACGGCCCATCCTGCCTTGGAAGTCTGGCTCCTCGCGCGCGTGACAAATCCCGACACACCACCTATACTCCGTGCAGCTACTGACCTGGGAGAATGAGATATGAGGAGGTGTTTGCCATGAACCAGCCACCGTCCGTCCCACTTACAGCCGATTTCAAGGATCGCAACGGCGGCCTCATCGGGTTCGGCATTCTCGTGATTATTATCGGGTGCCTCTGCGCCCTCTTCGTGCCGTTGATGATCCTCGGACAAGCGATGTCCGCCAAGGCAATGGGTGCTCCCTCCAGCCTCCGTTTGATCCTCCCGGCCGCGATGACTTATGCAACTTTGTCGGTTGTGTTCATCTGGCTCGGGATCGGCTCGATCATGGCCCGACGCTGGGCGCGCGCGCTGTTGCTGATTCTGGCTTGGGCCTGGTTGCTGACGGGTGTCATCTCGGTGTCCGCTATGGCGGTGTTCTTGCCGAAGGTATTCGCACACACGCCGCCGGGCGGACGGCCAATCCCGGACACGGCCCGGGTCGTGGGGATGATCTTCGCGCTCGGCTTCACCAGCCTGATGTTTGTGGTTCTCCCCGGCCTATTGGTATTGTTCTACCGCAGCCCGCATGTGAAGGCGACGTGCGAAGCCCGCGATCCGGTGACTCGGTGGACCGATGCCTGTCCGCTACCCGTCCTCGCGTTGAGCCTTCTTCTCGGCTACGGAGCGGTGGCGATGATCATCATGCTGTTCGCCTACAACGCCGTGATGCCGTTCTTTGGACACCTGTTAAGCGGTCTGCCGGGAGGGATACTGATGCTGGCCATGATCGCCATGTGGCTCTATTGCGCCTGGGCCATCTATCATCTCAAGCCCGCCGGGTGGTGGACTGCCCTAACCGTCCTCGGGGTGTTCCTCCTATCCGCGGTGCTGACCTTTGGACGAGTCGATCTAATGGACCTGTACCGGCTGATGGGCTACCCGGAACAGCAAATCGAGCAGATGCAGCAGTACAGTTTCCTTACGAGTCGGAGCATGCTCTTCTTCGTGTCCATCAGTGCCTTGCCGTTTCTCGGTTTCCTCCTGTACGTGAAGAGATATTTCCGCCCAACCGCACGAATAGCAGTGGCTTGACGGTAGTAAACTCGGGTCACATCTGCTCATTGTAACGATTTGTCCAAGGCGTCGTCTATGAAACGACATGGCAAGGCATGTATTGATAGCGCGGATCCTGTCCGAACGGCGGGCGAGTCAACAGCAGGATGAGCGATCCAACCACAATCAAGAGAATTAACCCCTGCCGCCAGTGGCGAGTCATGACAGTCGGGTTGCCTGCAGCGAGTTGTCAGGCATTTGGTTTCGAACGCGCGGTCTTTCCAGCGCGCTCATCGGAAAGCATTTTTACCGCTTTCTGAATTCTTCTCTTTCTTGTCTCCGGCCGTTTTGCCTCGGCAATCCACTTCAGGTATTCCCGCCGGTGCGAATCCGCGTTGTCTGAAAACAACTCATGCAGGCCACTCTCTTTCAGGGCATCGGAAAAATCCTTTGGAATGTCGGTCATATAGCCTTCCTGTTTGCGGCATCGGACAATGCCTGACATATTATCATCGACGGTTTTGGGGTCAACGTTTCCCGCGATACACTTGGCGGGGTCGCCGGTCTATTCGGGGTTCCGCTGGAATTCATGTTGACAAGATGCTATGCTATGTGCATACTTAATAGGCGAGTAAATGAAAACTGCGAACACAAGATTGCGGGTCGATGGCCCCGGAAACGACATCCGGGCGTCTCGCCGACCTCGGCTTGCCATCCAGACAGCGCGACATTCGATCCCGAAATGCGGAATAGGAAGGCCATTTTGCATCATCACGAGGCCAATTGATATACCCAGAATTCGACCCAGTCCGACCTAATCGGGCCTAATCCGACCTAATCGGGCTTTAATTTTTTTCCGGGAGGGTGGAACCCAACTTTGCTCGGAGCTTCGGCGGACAAGTCTGCAAAAATTGCCCATGAATCAAAACAGTTCGAATCGAATTAGGGCAAACCAGGATATGGTTTTTTCTGGAGGGAGGCCGGTTCTCGTCGCGATTTCTGGCCCTCTTGAAAAGCCATTGACCCCGCCCGCTGGTCGTTGTAGTTTTGCTTGCTGCTAACCGCGGACTTTACCATGGCCGAAAAAACAATCGACGATCTCAATCGCAACGCAAATGAGTTCTACCAGAAGGCATTGAAGGCACTGGAGCGCGATAATTACGACTACGCCATCGAGATGTTTATCCAATGCCTGGCCCTCGAGCCGAATTTCGTCAAGGGCCGGTACTACCTGCGCGCCACGCAGATGAAGAGGTCGGAGTCGGCAGGCCGCATCAAA
>CAZAQZ010000012.1:0-18781 GCA_964487175.1 uncultured Verrucomicrobiota bacterium
TTCGTGTTGCAGAAGGCTGAGGAGATGTCGATTAAATCGGATGGCGCGTTCGATTCGCGCATAGTCCATCGCCGCCTGAGACGAGGACTCCATCTTGCGCTCCGTTTTCAGTGGCTCAACCAACTTGATCATGCCCTGACTTTAGCCCAGGCAGTGCCGCAGAACGACCCGATTCTTGCTCTGTTTCGGGGTAAGCTTGGACTTGCGCGAGCGCCTCAAAGGGGTATACTTTCCGGCCCCGTTGAAAGGGTTCATTTATGGCACAAGGATACAACGTAGCAGTGGTCGGCGCGACCGGAGCGGTCGGCGTCGAGATGATCGAAACACTCGAAAAACGGCATTTTCCTGTCAAAAGCCTGCGGCTATTCGCCTCGGAGCGTAGCGTCGGCAAGAAAATGAAGTTCAAGGGCACGGACATCAACGTCGAGCTGTTGAAGGCCGGCATTTTTGAGGGCATTGATTTCGCCTTGTTCAGCGCGGGCGCGTCGCGGTCGAAGGAATTTGCCCATGGCGCGACCAAACAGGGCGCGGTGGTCATCGACAATTCATCGGCATTTCGCATGGAGCCGGATGTGCCGCTGGTTGTGCCCGAAGTGAACCCTGAAGACGTGAAGAAACACAAGGGCATTATCGCCAACCCAAATTGTTCCACAGCCATCATGCTCGTGGCGGTGTATCCGCTTCACAAAGCCAATCCCGTGAAACGCATCGTGGTGGCCACTTACCAGGCGGCCAGCGGCGCGGGCGCAAAAGCCATGGCCGAGCTCGAAGAGCAGGCCCACATGCTCTTGCATGGCAAGCAGGACATAAAAGTGGAGGCGTTGCCGCAACGCATTGCATTCAATCTCTTCCCGCACGTGGACGTGTTCCTGGAGAACGGGTACACCAAGGAAGAAATGAAGTTCGTTAACGAATCGCGCAAGATCATGCATCACCCGACCCTGATGATCTCGGCGACCTGCGTGCGCGTGCCGGTGTATCGCGCTCACAGCGAATCGGTGAACATCGAATTTGAGCGGCCCATCACTCCCGCCGAGGCGCGGCAGATTTTGTCCAAGGCGCCCGGGGTGAAAGTGGTGGACGATCCCGCCAACAAGAAATATCCGATGCCGATCGACGCGACCGGGGAATATGACTGTTTGGTGGGGCGGATTCGCCAGGACGTTTCGCGTGACGACGGACGCGGAATCGAACTGTTCGTGAGCGGGGATCAGCTACTCAAAGGTGCGGCGCTGAATGCGGTTCAGATCGCGGAGTTGCTGGTCTAAACGTTAGTAACCGCCGGCATCGCCTGCGCCCGGCGGCCGGAACCCGCCGAGGGCACCTCCGCCTTCCCAATTCTGGGGACGATTCCACGGGATGGAACTCACATCATCCTTGTTTGGTGTGGCGCAGCCTGACGTTAACGCCGCACCTGCCAACATGAGAACCAGCAATATCCAGCGGCACTTCATTGTAGTCTAGTGAACGGCGAGGTCGCCGACTTTTGGCGTGCCCTTCTTGTACTCCGGCAGGATATTGGCAACGCTGGTGGTGGAACCGACAGATTCCACCCGGACCACCCCGATCGGCTGGTTGTCACGATACACCATAAACTGCGCATTCGGACTGACGCGTTGGTCGCGGCCAATGTCCAGCACCACGAAGTTCCAATTCTCCTGCACGTCAGCCACCCGGCCACGCAGGTTGACGGGCGTGGTTGTATAATACTCGAGCTGCTCTTTCAGTTGATCGCTTTGCTGGCGGATCGCCAGCAGTTGCTGCCCCAACACCTTGTTTTCATCCGCCTGCGCGACGATACTGTCCCGAAGCTGGTCAATGTTGCTGATGTCAACGTTGGCAGACTTCAAGGCATCCTGGATTTTCTTGATCCCGTCCTCGGCAGCGGCCGCATCGGCCTTCGTCTTCTGCAGTTCCTGATCCTTGTCGGCTATCTGGGTCTTTAGTTGTTCTGCTTCCTGCGCTTTCGCCGCGAGGTTCAACTGACAGGCATCCGCCTGGGACTTGGATGTCGTCAAATCCGCCTGAGTCTGCTGCAACTGCGCCTTCGCATTCTTCAACTGGGCCTCACTCGCAACGTACTGGGCGTGCACACTGTCCCGCTCTTGCGTCAGTTGCGCGTTGTCGTCTTTGAGCTTGTTCCTGATACCGCCGAGTTTGAAGGCGAGGAACAACGATCCGCCGGATGCGAGAATCACGATGATGGTGGCGATCTTGGCAAGTTTATTCATAAAGACAGCGTCCTCGTCCTGTGAGTTGTCACAAAAATCAGCGCCTCACTCTAGTCAAATCCCCCTCATTCTGTCAACTCATCGCTCGAAGGCATCCCGGAAGCGACTTATTTTTCTTCCCTGGCCATGGCTGCGCACCAGACGGGCCAATTCGGCCAACTCCGCCGCAACTTCAGCTTCGAACAGCTCTGCCGACATGCTTTGGGCCCCCAAACTCTCCACCGTGTGCCGCTCCATGTTATCGGAACTGACCACGAGAATCCCCGCCGGTTGCTCCGCCTGCGCCACCATTCGCTCGATCACATCGTCGGCCGTCTTGCCTTGCTCTGAAAATAACACGTCAATGCCCGGAGACGGGGCAACCGCGTCCGGTTTGCGTTTTGCGGCATAACCGTCGAACACCACCGTCACCTTCCGGCCCGTGTGATCGGCGTACTGGCCTAGCACTCGTTCCAGCGCCTCGCGTTGCTGCTCGAGGCGCCGTCCCGCCAACCGTCGCAGTTTCGGCCATGCGTGCAACACACTGTATCCGTCCACCAACACCCACCGATCACTCATACATTCTTATTAGCAGACATCCGGGCGCTTCGCCATCGGCAATGACGGGGCGCCCCTCAACCGCGCTTGCGGAGGATGAGCTTGATCGGCGTGTCTTTCGCGGGAGCGACTGCCGTCTTCACTTCAAACCCCTGTTTGTCGCCTCGATAGGGATCGCCATATTCCACTCCAAGGTTGATCAGGATCGATGGCTCCCACCACAGGGCGATGAACGCCTGTTCTTCGTCAGCCTGAAAGACGTCGCGATTGGTGATCGGGCTCCTGGCAAAATAAGATCCGTTGAACACCCACGGCAGCGATTCGGGGGATTTCCTGGTGCGCCGGTCCACCAGCAATTGTTCGACGGGGACCCGCCTTGCCCGGCCTTGGTCCTGCCACTCGATTTCCAACACCAGCGGGCTACCCGGTTTTTCCCCTGCCTTGGCATGTCCCGGCACAGCGCCCGTTTCGCATCCGATCAACAACAACGCGAACTGGAGTTCCGACGGCTTGCAATCCAGCGTCAACAGGCTCTCGTAATCGCGCCCTTTCGCATCAACGGCAACAAACTCCAGAATCCCATCGGTCAACGCCATCTTGCCGGTTGCTTCGACGAATCCTTTCTCCCCTCCGTGAATCGTCAAACCGGGAAGACTCACTACTGAACCCGATTGGGCCAGCTCGTTCGTCTTTTCGAGTGATGAGGCGTTCGTCTGGGCGCGCGATTGTACCGCCGAGGCAAAAACCAGCAACGTCGCGAGCACGATCGGGGAAATGTTCTGACCCTTCCTCATCCCCCTTGCCCTTCCTTTGTCGCTTGCCCGACACGGGCGACTTCAATTCCCACCAGGCAAACATCATCGACAAACTCCGCCGCGCCGGAAAACTGCTGGATGTCGGCCAGCAATTCGCCCAGGAGCGCAGACAAAGGTTGGTGGATCCGTTGCCGCACGGCGGTGAGCAACCGGTCCTGCCCGTACTGTTCCTGATGTCGGCTGTCCACTTCAAACAGGCCGTCGGTGAACAAGATCACCAGATCGCGAACCGCCAGCGGACGGCTGGCCGTGGCGTAAACGGAGTCTTCGAACACGCCCAGGGCGGGGCCAGGCTTGCCATCGGCAAATCGCAAGGGCTCGACAGCGCCGACTTCGCGTCGCAGGTGCAACGGGTTGGGGTGTCCGGCGTTGGCGAAACGGATCTCGCCGGCAGCCACGTCCATGACCAGATAAAGCGCCGACACGAACATGGGCGTGCGAGTTTGCCGCAACGTGGACACGAGGCGGCGGTTGATTTCCGTGAGAAACTTGCCGGGATCGTGGCTGATCGGCTTCAGTTCCTCCACCCAACCTCGCACAATGGCTGTGACCAGCGCCGCCCGTACACCGTGGCCCATGACGTCGCAAACGAAAACGCCCGCCTCGGTGTCCGACAGCGCCACCACGTCAAAAAAATCGCCGCCGACCGAGCTGGCCGGATTGTAGCGGTGACAAAAATGCAACGCACTCTCCTTGGGGGCGGCGCCTGCGGGGAAACAGGGGTATTGTTGCGGGAGAAGCGCCTCTTGCAGTTCGCGCGCCATGTCGAGATCGGCCCGCATCTCCCGGTTTTTTTGAGCCAGCTCCTCGGTGTACTTCGACAATTGATGCTCCAAACGTTTTCGCTCCAGCGCGCCGGTGATCGCTCGCAGCAGGGAGGGAACATCGAGTGAATCTTTGGCGAGGTAATCCTTCGCGCCGCTCTTCATGGCTTCCACCGCGATTTCCTCGCGGCCCATGCCTGTGAGAATTATGACGGCGGGTTGCCTTTCCTCCGGCAGACTGCGAATCCACGCCAGCACCGCCAACCCATCCAACCCAGGCAATTTGTAATCGAGAAGCACTAGGTGATAGGCGTGGTCGTGGATTTTCTGCAGCGCCTGCTCGCCGGTTTCCACCCATGTCGCATCAAATTTCAGGTCGGTGCCCAGCGTCGGCAGAAGCCGCTGAAGAATCTCCGCATACACCGGATTGTCTTCGACAATGAGCAGGTCAATCGGGTCGGCGCTCATGCGGTCTGCGCCTCAGCGCGGCGGCAATTTGGAAAGCTCCAGCCAGTATAACTGGATGTCATTGACCAGCTTGACGCACTCATCAAACTGTACCGGCTTGGTCAGGTAGCTGTTGGCGCCCTGCTTATAGCAGCGCGTCACATCCTCGTCCCGTTCCGAGGTCGTCAGCACCACGACGGGAATGTCCTTCATCAGTTCGTGCTTCTTCAATTGCTCCAGAACTTCGGTGCCGCTCCGTTTTGGAAGATTCAGGTCGAGCAAAATGATGTCCGGTCTCGGTGCGCTGCCGGGTCTTGAGTAACGGCCCCGCTGGAACAGATAATCCAGCGCTTCCTCGCCATCGCGGCAGACATAGACGCGATTGCCGCGATGACTGCGGCGGAACGCCTCGATGGTAATCTCGACGTCGGCGGGATTGTCCTCCACCAGCAAAATGTCAAACGGCCGGCGCAAGACGCGCACCTCCTTTGGGCGAATCCTCCGGCGGCAGGTCAACGATTGTGCCGGTCTTGCTTGTCTCGCGCTTCGGCAGCGTGAAATAAAAAGTGGTGCCTTTACCCTCTTCGCTCTCCAGCCAGATGCGGCCCCCGTGCCATTCAACGACCCGTTTCACGATCGTCAAGCCGATCCCTGTCCCCTCTTCATCGCGCTGCAGACGCTGAAACAGCTGGAAGATCTTCTCGAAATACTCCTTCTTGATGCCTTGACCGTTGTCGCGCACAAAAAATTCGTATTCTCCCTGCTTCGTCTGCGGGTTCGTCCTTTCGGTATAGCCGACTTCGACGACCGGACGAGGTTTGTCGTTGTATTTGACCGCGTTGGAAATCAGGTTGTGGAACACTTCCGTCATCGCTGTCGCATCGCAAACAACTGTGGGCAGCTTGTCCACCCGCAAATCGACTTTCTTGGCGTCCAGCGCGTATTGCAGGTTCACCCGTACGTGCATCAGCATCGAGTTTAATCCCACAGCCGACAGCGGATTTTTCTGCTGCGACAATCGTGAGAACTTCAACAGGTCACTGATCAGCCGTTGCATCCGCAGGGCCGATTGCCGGATTACGTCGATGTGATGCCGTCCGTCCTCGTCGAGTTTCGCGCGATAGCCGTCCGCCAGGAACTTGCTGAACGCCTCGATTCCCCGCAACGGCTCTTTCAAATCGTGGCTGATCACGTAGGTGTACTCGTCCATTTCCTTCTGCGCCGCTTTCAATTCCTTTTGTGCGCGGTCGAGCCGGGCCCGCGCGTCTTCCACGCGTGCCACCAGCGCATTCAATTCCTTGCTCACCTCGTCTACTTCACTCAGGTCGCTGTCCAATTGTTCCCCACGCGATTCGCCTGCGGCCACCCGCTTGACGAACCGTTGCAGTTCCTGAAGCGCGTTGCTCACGGGCGCTGAAACAAAAAACGACGCCCCCACGAACACCGTCACCAGCAGGGCCCCGACGGCCAGATCCATCAGTACCGTCTGCATCAACCCGCGCGTCATCGCGGTTTTTGCGATTCCCAATTGCACCGTGCCAAACGGGTTCGTTCCCGCCGTGCCGCCGGTCACCACCGGCACATTGACCAGCAACACTCCCTGCGGTTCACGGTCGCGCCAGGGCCGGTATACCACCGCGCCGTCGCGCTTCAGGATGCGCAGGTACAACACCTCGTCGTCGTTGACCGACCCTGCCACGAGGGCCGGCAGCGCGCTCACGTTGTTGGAGGCCATCGCCGAGGCAACGGCCCGGGCAACGCCGGCCGCTGTCAGCTCCGCCCGTGCGCGCGTCGCATCCTCGCGCGCCGAGACTTCCCGGTAAAAATGAACCACGGTCATGACCACGACCGTGCCCAGGGTCACGACGGCTATCCAGGCGGCGTATTGGAGTTTGACATTGTACTTCGCGGCCATGCGGTTGTTCCCTTGACGGCGCCGGGCAAAAAAGGACCAATTGCGGCCCGACCCGCGTCCCTTTATTCTGTTCCTGCCAGAATCAAAGGTCAAGCATCCCCTCGTCCAAAAGGGCGTCTCGGCGGGTCAAATTCGGCAGATGAGACAAGAACAGGTGCGCGATGGCGGCCCGTTGACAAAGCTTTTCCTGCGCGTTAGCCTCGCTTCGATGATTCGCCGATACAGTCGAGAGTCGATGCGACGGATTTGGGACGAGGAAAACAAATTCCGCATCTGGCTGCAGATCGAAATCCTGGCCTGTGAAGCGCGCAAAATTCCGGGCAAGGATCTGGCCACGATCAAACGCCGGGCGAGATTCTCCGTCGAACGAATTTGCGAGATTGAGAAGACCACCAACCATGACGTCATCGCCTTTCTCACCAACGTCGCCGAACATATCGGCCCGGCCTCGCGGCACATACACGAAGGACTGACGTCTTCCGACGTGGTGGACACCGCGCTTGCGGTGCAGATGACACAGGCGGCGGAAATTTTGATCGGCGACGTAAAGAAGTTACGGGCTGTAGTCGCCGCAAAAGCAAAAAAGTACAAGACTGTCCCGATGATTGGGCGCACACACGGCGTTCACGCCGAGCCCATCACATTCGGGCTGAAGATGGCGCTGATGTATGATGAGTTCGGACGCGCACTCGAACGTCTCCATCGGGCGCGGGACGTGGCCGCCGTCGGCAAGATATCCGGAGCGGTGGGGACGTATGCGCACATGAAGCCCCATGTCGAAGCGTACGTCTGCAAGAAACTCGGGTTGAGTCCGGATAGGATCTCCACCCAGATCGTGCAGCGCGACCGGCACGCCGAGTACATGGATGCCATTGCGCTGGTGGGTTGTTCAATTGACCGCTGGGCGCTGGAGTTTCGGCATCTGCAGCGGACCGAAGTGCTGGAAGCTGAGGAGTTTTTCGCCGAAGGCCAGAAGGGTAGCAGCGCGATGCCACACAAGCGCAACCCGATCACTTGTGAACGGCTGTGTGGTCTGGCGCGCGTGTTGCGCGGCAATGCGATGGCCGCGATGGAGAACGTCGCCCTCTGGCACGAACGCGATATTTCCCACAGTTCGGTTGAACGCATCATTCTGCCCGACTCGACCACGTTACTAGATTACATGCTGGTCACGCTGACCGACGTTGTGAGCAAGCTGCTGGTTTATCCCGAGCGCATGAAATCGAATCTGGAGGCAAGCAAGGGGCTTATTTATTCGCAGGCTGTGCTGCTGGCATTGACGAAGAAGGGCCTGACGCGCGAGAAGGCATACGCACTGGTGCAACGCAGCGCGATGAAGACGTGGGCTGATTCAAAAACCTTCAAAGAATTCCTCCTGCGGGACGCAGAAGTGATGAAACACCTCACCCGGCGCGAGGTCGAAGGCTTGTTCGACCTGGCGATCCACCTGAGGCAGGTCGACAACATTTTCAAGAAAGTTGGGATCAAGTGAAAGCCAGGATTATTGTCATGCCGAAGAAGACGGTGCTCGATCCGCAAGGCGTGACGGTGAAACACGCGCTGGAGACGATGAACTTCAGCGGGATCAAGCAGGTGCGCGTTGGAAAATTCATGGAGATCGAGATCGAGGGCGGCACCAAGGCGGAGTTGCAAAAGAAAATCGATGACGCATGCCACCAACTGCTCAGCAACCCGGTGATTGAGGAATACACATTCGAGATTCAATGAGATTTGGCGTCATACAATTTCCCGGCAGCAATTGCGATCAGGACGCCTATCATGTTCTGGCGGACGTGTTCGGTCAGCCGACGCGCTACATCTGGCACAAAGAAGCGACGATGGGTGACGTGGAGTGTGTGGTGGTGCCCGGGGGGTTCAGCTACGGCGATTATTTGAGGACAGGTGCGATTGCACGGTTCTCACCGGCAATGAAGGCAGTGATCGCACATGCAAATGCAGGCGGATTGGTCATTGGAATCTGCAATGGATTCCAAATCCTGTGCGAAGCTCATTTGCTGCCCGGCGCGCTCATCCGCAATCGCCAGTTGAAGTTCGTTTGCGAATACGAACACCTGCGGGTGGAGACAACGGACTCGCCGTTCGCCAACGCGTGCAAGAAGGGTCAGGTCTTGCGCCTCCCGATTGCCCATGGCGAGGGAAGTTATTTCGCGGAGCCGCAGGTCATCGAGCAACTCAAACGCGAGGACCGCGTGGTGCTGCGCTATTGCGACAAGCTCGGCAAGATCACGGATGCGGCCAACCCGAACGGTTCACTGGACAATATCGCCGGCATCTGCAATGAAGGCCGCAATGTGTTCGGTCTCATGCCCCACCCCGAACGCGCCAGCGAGAAAGTCCTCGGCAGCGAGGACGGACGGCTCATTTTTGAATCGATTCTTCGGGCGTCCGTTGCGGCGTAAAGGCGAATCAACGCACACGCAATGCCTGCTGCCGGTCTGGACAAGCCCCGAGACGAGGAAAAACAGCGCTTGAGAGCATTGCAAGTCGTTCTATAGTGGGATGCGTCGCGCCGTGAATCCCCTGGCGAAGTTTGGGCCCCGGCTGCGCCATAAACAGAAGCGTATGGAGACAATGGAAATGCAGGTGATTGAAAGAAGATGGTTGCGCGATGTGGTCTTTGTGTTGGTCTTCGCTTTGGCAGGGTGCGGGAAGAAAGACGGAATGATGTTCGAGCGGCCGCCGGCGCCTGTTGCGGCTGTTGCGGCAATCACGCAGGATGTGCCAGTCTACCTCGATGAGATCGGCAAGTGCGTCGCGCGGGAGGCGGTGTCCATCCAACCCCAGGTCTCCGGGCGCATTACCGAGATCCATTTTGCTGACGGCGCGGATTTGAAGACGGGCGATCCGCTCTTCACGATCGACCCGCGGCCCTATCAGGCCCAGCTTGATTCTGCGGAGGCCACGTTGGCCCAGCAGAGCGCCGTGCTGGATTTGGCTAAAATCCAGGTCAGCCGCTACGCAAGCCTCGTGGGCACAAAGGCCATTTCGCAGGAAGACTACGATTCGAAAAAGAACGCCGTGGACGTGGCGGAAGCACAGGTCAAGCAGAGTGAAGCCGCCGTGGAAATGTCCCGGCTGAATTTGGAGTACTGCTCCATTCACTCACCCATTGACGGACGCGCCGGACAACGGCTCGTGGATATCGGCAACGTCGTGGCGGCCGGCAGTGGTTCGCTCTTGAGCATCCAGAGGCTTGATCCGATCTACGCCGATTTCACCGTTACCGAGAACGATCTTTCCGCCGTGCAGAGCAACATGGCGCAAGGATCTCTGAAAGTCGAAGTGAGCCTGCCCGATGAGGCAGACAAGCCACTTACCGGCGAACTCACGTTTCTGGACAATACAGTCCAGGACGCCACCGGGACGGTAAAGTTGCGGGCCACAGTCCAGAACGGCGAACACCGCTTATGGCCGGGGCGATTCGTCAAGATCCGGCTCGTTCTCCGCACAATTCAAAATGCAGTGCTTGTCCCTGCAGCCGCGCCACAGGTGTCGACGAAAGGTCCTTTTGTCTACGTCGTCAACCAGGACTCCACGGCCGAACTGCGACCCGTGACACTCGGCCAGCGACAGGGTGATCTGGTTGTGATCGATCAAGGGCTCAAGTCGGGTGAGAAAGTGGTCGTTACCGGCCAGCTTGCCGTGACACCGGGCGGAAAAGTTCGGATTGAAGGAGCCGACGCTGCACCGGGCATAGCCGCGACGAATGGCGGGGGCAAGTCTTGAACCTTTCGGAACCCTTCATACGCCGTCCCGTAATGACGGCAGTCCTGACTGCCTCGGTGATCCTGTTCGGTGTGCTGAGTTATTTGAAGCTTCCGGTAAATGATTTGCCGTCGGTGGACTACCCGGTGATTGAGGCGCAAGTGGATTATCCCGGCGCGAGTCCCGACACGATGGCCAATAACATTGCCACGCCGCTTGAGCGCGAGTTTATGCAGATCAACGGCCTGGAACTCGTGACCTCCAAGAGCACCCAAGGTCATACCAGCCTGACTCTTCAGTTCGCCCTGGACAAGAGCGTCGACGCGGCGGCAACGGACGTGCAGACCGCCATCTCCCGCGCCTCCGGCAGTCTTCCGGTGGACTTGCCTTCGCCCCCGACGTTTACGAAGACGAATCCGAACGATCAGCCGATTTTGTACATCGCGCTTACCAGCGACTCAGTCACCGCCGGTCAACTGTATGACTACGCCAGCACGCAAGTAGGACAGCGCATCAGCATTCTACCGGGCGTCAGCAGCGTCAACGTGTTCGGCACAAAGTCCGCTGTCCGAATCAAGGCTGACCCGTCCGCGATGGCAGCCCGCGGTATTTCCGTCGATGACCTGGCAGCGGCGGTCAAGAACGGGACGAGCTACACGGGGGCGGGCCAATTAGACGGGTCCGCGGGAACGCAATTATTGCAGCCAAACGGACAGCTCGACCAGGCGTTGGCTTACGCCAACTTGATCGTCAGCACCAGAAACGGTGTGCCGGTGTACCTGCACGACGTGGCCCGGGTCGTGGATTCGGTTCAGGACGAACGGATGAACATGCGGTTTTGGGTGCGCGGCTACCCGATACCATCGGCGACCGTTATCGTGGCGGTCAACCGTCAGGCCGGTGCCAATGCGGTCGAAGTGGCAAAGAGTGTGCGGGATTTGTTGCCCCTGATCAGCCAGGAACTTCCCGGGTCAGTGCGCATCACCCCGATTTACGACCGGTCCCGCACGATCGTCAATTCCGTCACCGACGTGCAGGAGACGCTGGGAATCGCGTTCGTGCTGGTCGTGATCGTGATTTTTATATTCCTGGGTCGTGCGACAGATACGCTGATTCCGGCAGTCGCGTTGCCGCTATCGCTGCTGCTGACCTTTGTGGTGATGCGGGCATTGGGATACAGCCTGGATAACCTGTCGCTCATGGCGCTGACGCTGGCCATCGGGTTTCTGGTGGACGACGCGATCGTATTTCTGGAAAACACCGTGCGGCGGATGGAACATGGGGAAAAACCTTTGGCGGCGACGCTCAACAGCGCCAAGGAAATCAGCTTCACCATTCTTTCGATGACCATCTCGCTGGCAGCGGTGTTTATCCCACTGGTGTTCATGCCTGGATTGGTGGGCAGGATTTTTCGCGAATTTGCCATCACCATCGTGGTTTCCATATTTGCCTCGGGCCTTGTGTCGCTGACGCTCACCCCCTTGATGTGCGCGCGACTTCTCAAAGAACGGGGCCATGGCGAGAAACAAACCTGGATGGAAAAGTTGATGGGCGGACTGGAGAAGCGGGTGCTGGCCGGTTACGGCTCATCGCTCACGTGGTTCCTGGAACGCCGCTGGATCTCTGCGCTGATTTGGGTTGTTTGCCTGGCGGGAACCGGATTGCTCTTTGCGGTGGTCCCGAAGGCGTTTCTACCCGTGGGCGACAGCAGTGTTGTGTTTGGCGTCATGATCGGCCGTGAGGGGTCTTCCCCGGAGCAGATGCAGGCGTTGCAGAACCGTGTTGACCAAACCCTCCACGAAGACCCGAACGTCATCATGGATTTCACTCTGACAGGTAACAACCAGTTTCTCTCATCGAACCAGGGAATTATCTTCACCTTCCTCCAACCCCCTCAAAAACGCGGGCCCATCCAGATGGTGGCCGGTGAAATGATGGGAAGACTGAGCGCCATTCCCGGCGTGTTTGCGTTCCTGCGGCCATTCCCGGTCCTGGAAATCAGCACCGGGGCGGTCAACCAGAACCAGGGGCAATACGCGTACGCCGTCTCCGGCGTCAATGCCGGCCAGGTGTACGAAGTGGCCAACAAGCTCATGGCGAAACTGCAGGAGTACCCCGGGTTTGCCACCGTATCCTCGGATTATTTCCACAACACGCCGAACCTCGAGATCGATATCCGGCGTGACCAGGCGAAAACCTATGGAGTGTCCGAGACGCGCATCCTGGAGCTGCTGCGGAATGCGTACTCGCAGAATTATCTTTACCTGATCAAAAAGCCCGAGGACCAATACCAGGTCATCCTGGAGGTTGAAGATCTGGCGCGTTCGAAACCCGAAGACCTTTCGCTGTTGTACATCAAGTCCGACGACAGCAGGAACCTGATCCCACTGAGCGCGCTGATTACATCGAAGGTCACGCTCGGCCCGCAGGCCGTGAACCACATCAATCAGTTCACCAGCGTTACGATTTTCTTCAACCTCAAGCCCGGTGTAGCCATCGGCGATGCCGCTGACTTCATCAAAAAAACCGCCGCGGAAATCGTGCCACCGACCGTGCGGGCAAGCCTGCAGGGCGAAGCGCTGACCTTCAGCGACACGGTGCGAAACCTGACGCTTCTCATGGTGCTGGCCGTCTTCATCATGTACGTGATCCTGGCCATCCTTTACGAAAGCTATGTCCACCCGCTCACGGTGCTTTCGACGCTTCCCACGGCGCTCGTGGGAGGATTACTGACGCTGGTCCTGTTCGGCCAGGAAGCTTCGCTTTACGCGTTTGTTGGGATGTTCATGCTCATGGGGATCGTCAAGAAAAACGGTATCATGATCGTCGACTTCGCCCGCCAACGGGTCGACGCCGGTGAGACGGCAGAGAAAGCCATTCACGACGCCAGCATGGACCGGTTCCGGCCCATTATCATGACGACGCTGGCCGCGGTCATCGGTGCGGTGCCGATTGCCTTGGGTTTCGGGGCGGATGGTTCATCTCGCAGGCCACTGGGACTGGTGATTGTCGGCGGCCTGGTGGTGTCCCAGTTCATCACCCTGTACATCACGCCGGTAATCTACCTGTACCTCGAAGAATTTCAGGAGAAGGTGCTGAACCGCACATCCTTCTTTCACTCGGGACATTCGAAGATCGAACTGTTGGAAGACCTGTCAGAACAAAAGACGTAAGAAGACCGCGTCACGAACGTCCGGCATTCATTTTTTCCAGCACAGGTCGCAGGATTTTCCAGACGTTCTCGGCGACGATCCGGTGACCTTCCTCCGTTGGATGAATGTGGTCTTCCTGGTTCAAATCCGGTCTGCCGCCGACGCCTTCCAGCAGGAACGGGATGAGCGCAGCCTTGTTCTTCGCGGCAAGATCGGAGAAGATTTTTTGAAACGCCGCGTTGTATTGCTGACCCATGTTGGGCGGCATCCGCATTCCCGCCACGACGAACTGCGCCTGCGGATATTTTTGTCGCACACGATCGATGATCGCCTGCAGGTTGGCCTTGGTTTCCTCCGGGGCAATGCCGCGCAGACCGTCATTGCCTCCCAATTCCAGGATCAATACATCCACCCTCCGCTGGAGCAGCCAATCAGTCCGGCTGAGACCGTCCGCAGTCGTGTCGCCGCTCACCCCTGCGTTGACGACTGCGTAATCCCAGCCGGCGTCGTCGATTTTCTTCTGCACCAGAGCGGGAAACGCCTGCGAAGGGTCGATCCCATAACCGGCGGCCAGGCTGTCCCCGAGCACGATGATTGTCTTGCGCACAGGTTCAGTCTGCGCCGAGAGCGGATCGGCCGCAATGATGAACGCGGCAATGAGGGGCGCCAGCAACAGCAGCCGGCGCACGATGTCTTGAGTCTTTGCCTCGGTTTTCATCTGTGTCATGCGACGCTCCAGTAACGAACACGAAACCATTTCTCTCGTCAACTGTTCTTCGCGCTGCATTGACGGTGCGCTACACTTGTGCAATGAAGAGTCAATGAATTCGACCGCTCTATTGAATGTACGGCTGTTGACAAAGAGCTATCCCAACGGCAGCGCAACGCTGACAGTAGTCAAGGATGTCAGCTTCACCCTTGAGGCGGGTTCCACCTGCGCCATTGTCGGGCCCTCCGGCAGCGGCAAGACCACGGTGATTGGATTGTGTGCTGGTCTGGACCAACCGACGGCCGGTGAAGTGTGGTTGAATGGTGTTCATCTCGGGGCGCTCGACGAAGATGGTCGCGCGCGTGTCCGAAACGAGATTGTCGGCTTCGTCTTTCAAACATTTCAACTCATTCCCACGTTGACCGCGCTGGAAAACGTGATGGTGCCCATGGAACTGCGCGGACGAAGCGATGCGCGCGACAGGGCCGTCGACTTGTTGCAGCGCGTAGGTTTGGGCGAGCGGCTTTCCCATTATCCCGCCCAACTTTCCGGCGGCGAACAACAGCGAGTCGCGCTGGCGCGGGCTTTTATCAACCAGCCGAAGATCCTGTTTGCGGATGAACCAACCGGCAACCTTGACGCCGAAACCGGCCACATGGTCATTGACAACCTGTTTGCGCTGAACAGCGGCGCCGGCACCGCGCTGGTGCTCGTTACCCATGACACGGAACTGGCGAAGCGCACCCAGCGGACCATCCGGCTCAAGGGTGGCATGGTCGTAAAGGACGAATGAGCCTGCGGTATTTCTTCCATTCGTGGACGTGGCGGATGGCATGGCGGGACAGCCGGACCAGCCGCGGCAGGCTGTTGATCTTCTCGTGTTCCATCGTTCTTGGCATCGCCGCGCTGACGGCCATCGCCTCGTTGGGAAGTAATCTGGAACAAGCCATCGAAGAACAAGCCAAGACGCTGCTGGGCGCGGACCTTGTGCTCCGATCAGCAGAGACATTCTCCACGGAGGAGGAGCAATGGTTTCGGGAGTTGGGCGGCGTGCAATCGCGCGAGGTCGCTTTCTCCACGATGATTTATTTCCCGCAAACGGAAGCGTCGCGCTTGGTGCAGGTGCGGGCGCTGAGTGGCGATTTCCCATTCTACGGCGCGTTGGAAACTGATCCCGCAAATGCGGCAACCGAATTTCGGCGAAGCGGCGGTGGCGCGCTCGTCGAAGAAACTTTGTTGCGACAGTTCGATGCCAAAGTCGGCGACAGCATTCGCGTCGGCAACCTGACCACGCGGATCGCGGGTCGATTGGAAAAGGTCCCCGGCGAAACGACGGCGCTGGCGACCATCGCGCCGCGGGTCTATGTGTCGATGGACGACCTGCCGGCCACGGGATTGGTCCAGGAAGGCAGCCTGACGCGCTACCGGGCTTATTTCAAATTCGATCCCGGCACCGATGTGGCCCGGCTTGTCGACCGCATCAAACCGCAACTTGACAAGTTCCGTCTCGGCTCTGACACGGTGGAACATCGCAAACAAGAGCTGGGCCGGACCATGGAAAACCTGTATCACTTTCTGAACCTCGTGGGCTTCATCGCGCTGCTGCTTGGCGGGGTGGGAGTGGCCAGCGCCATTCACATTCACGTCAAACAGAAGCTCGGCACCGTGGCCGTTCTGCGGTGCCTGGGGGGCTCGGTCGCGCAGACCTTCTCGATCTATCTCGCGCAAGGAATGGCGCTGGGCCTGTTCGGAGCCGTGCTGGGCGGACTTCTGGGAATCGCGATCCAAACGATGCTGCCGAAAGTGCTGGCCGACTTCATTCCCTTCGCCTTTCAATTCCATACATCTTGGCTGGCCGTTGCGCGCGGCGTAACCACCGGCTTTGTCATCTGCGTGTTGTTTGCCCTGTTGCCGCTGCTGACGGTGCGACGGGTCTCCCCCCTGGCGGCCATCCGGGTGTCATTCGAGCAACAAGGGGCGCGACGTGATCCGTTGCGCTGGCTGGTGAGCGGTTGCCTGGGCGCGGTCATCGTGGCGTTTGCGCTGGCGCAAGGGCGGGACTGGCGGATTGGCCTCGGATTCGCCGGCGGGTTGGGAATCGTCTTCGTGGTTCTCGCGGCCACAGCCAGGGGGCTTGTTGCGTTGACGCGAATGGCGGCAACGGCGATGCTGCCGTTTCCCGTGCGCCAGGGAGTGAACAATCTTCACCGACCCAACAATCGCACGTTGTTGCTCCTGCTGTCCCTCGGCTTGGGAACCTTTCTGATGACGAACCTGTATTTGGTTCAGCACACGCTGTTGACGGAGTTGGTGACCACGGGGGGCGGGAACAAGGCCAACACTGTCCTGTTCGACATCCAAACCAGCCAGCGCGACGCGGTCGTCAGGCTGCTTCGCTCCCTGAATCTCCCCGTGCTCGATGAAGCGCCGATTATCACAATGAGATTAAGCTCCGTCAAAGGACGCTCCGTCGCATCACTTCTTGCGGACAGCGCGGAGGGAGGGCGCCGTCGTCCCCGGTGGTCGTTGCGACGCGAATATCGCAGCACGTACTCGGATCGTTTGCGTGACGGTGAAATACTTGTCGCCGGCAATTGGTGGCCCCAGGTGGCGACCGACACCAATTCCGTGCCCGTTTCCCTGGAGCAAGGCATCGCCAAGGAATTGCAGGTGGGACTGGGCGATCAACTGGTCTTTGATGTGCAGGGCGTGCCGGTGACCACCCGCGTGGCGAGTTTGCGGGAGGTGCAATGGCGTCGAATTCAGCCCAATTTCTTCGTCGTGTTCCCGCCCGGTGTGCTGGAGAGCGCGCCGGCCACGCACGTGCTGGTCACACGCGTGGCCTCGAGCGAGGAATCAGCACGAGCGCAACGCGAAATCGTCAAAGCGTTTCCCAACGTTTCGGTGATCGACCTGACACTGATCCTGCAAACGGTGGACGCGATTCTCGGCAAGATTTCGTTTGTAATTCGGTTCATGGCGATGTTCACCGTGCTGACCGGTCTGTTGGTGCTCGTGAGCGCGCTGGTCACAGGCCGTTACCAGCGCATCCAGGAAAGCGTCCTGCTGCGGACGTTGGGTGCCTCGCGCGGGCAGATTCTGAGAATCCTTGTGGTTGAATATCTCACACTCGGCGTGTTGGCGGCAATGACGGGGGTACTGCTGGCGATGGTCGCGGCATGGGCACTGGCGCGGTTCGTTTTCCATACCCCGTTCACGCCTGACGTATGGCCATTATTGATCGCGGTGGTATTAGTGCCGACCGTCACAACGATTACCGGGTCACTGATCAGCCGGGGCGTGTTGAAACAACCGCCTCTGGCGGTGTTGCGGGCAGAAGCCTGAGCAGCCGAGAGAAACTGGCCCCGGTCCCGTGCGGCATCAAGTCGCGGTGATGGACAGGCGCACCCGCGCCCGTGATGAATTGCTGGACGCATCTCCCGCTCACGACGTAAAATCAGCCATGCCCGAATGGTTTGAGAATGAGCGGTTCTGGATCGAGACCTACCCCTATATGTTCGACGCCGCGCGGTTTGCCGCGGCGGACGAACAGGTGCGCAAGATTCTGAAGCTGGTCGGCCGCCGGCGCGGCGCGGTCCTTGATTTGTGCTGCGGCCCGGGCCGTCACGCGGTAGCGCTGGCACGACGCGGGTTTCGTGTCACCGGCGTGGATCGTACGCGGTTTCTGCTCAACAAAGCCAGGCAACACGCACGGAAATCCAGGGCCAAAGTTGAATTTGTGCATTCCGACATGCGCGATTTTGTCCGGCCGGATTCATTCGACCTCGTGTTGAGCTTGTTTACGTCCTTCGGTTATTTCGACAAGAAGGACGAGGACCAGCGGGTATTGCGCAACCTCTTTACGAGTCTCAAACCGCGCGGGGCTCTGGTGATTGACGTGTTTGGCAAGGAACGGCTGATCAAGATAGCGCATTCAGCCGACGCGACGCCTTGTGCCGACGGCGCGCTGCTGATCCAGACGCACGAGATTTTCGACGACTGCACCCGCATCCGCAACGAATGGATTCTGTTGAAAGGCAACAAAGCCCGCCGGTTCAAGTTCCACCACACAATTTACTCCGGCCAGGAACTCAAAACCCTCCTCCACCAAGCCGGCTTCGCCAAAGTCAGTTTGTATGGCGACCTCGACGGTCATCCCTACGGCCCCGAAGCCCCCCGCCTCATCGCCGTCGCGCACAAGGCATAGACCTCAATTGAAGCAGCCCTGCCAGAGATGGGCCGATGGCGGCTGTCACGTCAGACGCGGCGCTTTGACTTTATATGTGTAATACCTTGATGAATGGCAGCATACGTATTTCAAGACTGGCAGAAAGTGGCCATCATTGACGAGTTCACATCCTTGGATTTCCTAAAAAAGTACTTGATTAAACATAACTGTACTGTACAGTACATCAAGGAGTTTAAGCACGGGAGGAATGCGATGCCGACAATTGATATTGAAGAGGACGTTTATGAAGCCCTGAA